>JAWOGF010000055.1:0-22015 GCA_046497075.1 Candidatus Saliniplasma sp. | reverse complement strand
ATTGTTTAATCCAGATAAGGAAAACAACATAGAAGATGTTTCTTCAGGCGTATTCGGATATATCAGTTTAAAAACAGGACGTGGGTACTGGCTCTACAATAGTGCTGACGAACCCGTAGTCTGGACGGTGGAATATTAAAACCTTTTTTTCTTTTTTTTAATTGGGAGCCTATTTGTTATACCAAGCATCATTTTTAGATTTTATATCCGTGATCGATTATTCTTCCTGATTAGATACTATAATTATGATTAATACACAAAAATATCAAATACACCGAATTAGGTGTTATTATAGAGGAGCAAATAAACAGGTGATATGTTTGATGCAAAAATGCCTTAAAGTGTTAGGGGTTTGTATAGTTGCATTTTTAGTGGTAAGTACATTTAGTATGTATTTTGTCAACTCTGATATCTATAATGAGTTAGAGGAAGATAATGATGATATCGAAGAAAGTGAACTCCAAGCTGTCCAAGAAATCTACGATTGGAATGATTTATGGGATGTAAGAGGTGACGATGGCGAAAATGTGTTGATGAACGAGTTAAACGAAACTACAGCAGGTTACGACGATTTAGTCGATACTGAAAACGGTTGGGAACCGATAGGGGATCAGTATTACCCATTCCTAGGCACTTTTAACGGGAATGGACATGAGATAAGCGACCTCTACATAAATAGATCAGATACAGATTATGTTGCTCTGTTTGGACATACCGACGAGGGAGCAGAAATCACCAATGTCGGAGTCGTCGATGCCGAAGTGAGAGGTAGAGAGGAAGTAGGTGGACTCGTGGGAGAGAACAAAGATAGCAGGGTTAATAACTCGTACACAACTGGTAACGTAAGCGGTGAGAATCAAGTAGGCGGACTCGTGGGATACAACGATGGTCCGATTAACAACTCGTACTCAACTAGTAACGTGCACTTAACGGACTATGGAGGCGGGCTCGTGGGATACAACGATGGCAACTCTATATCCAACTCGTATGCTTCTGGAAATGTTAACGGGAACGAGTGTATAGGAGGGCTAGTGGGACAGCACTGGTACAGTACGGTGTCCAACTCATATGCAACGGGAGACGTTACTGGCTCCCAAGGTGTAGGTGGACTCATGGGATATAACTGGGATGGCACGGTGTCCAACTCATATGCGGCTGGGACCGTCATCGACGGCGATTATATAGGCGGACTCCTAGGATATAACAGGCAAGGCCTGGTAGATAAATCATATGCGACTGGGGCCGTCACGGGTGGTAATTCTGTAGGCGGGCTCCTAGGATATAATTCTGGCACGGTGTCCAACTCGTTCTGGGATGTGGACACTACTGGACAGACCACAAGTGACGGAGGAACAGGCAAGAACACCGCGGAGATGAAAGATGTGGCCACTTTCACAGACCTTTCAACTGTAGGTCTCGAAGAACCCTGGGATTTCGTCGGCAATCCCTACGATGATGAGCAGAATGAGTACATCTGGAATGTCGATGATGATGAGGTGGTCAACGATGGTTATCCATTTTTGAGATGGGAAGATGTTGGTTTTGAAATATATTCGTTGGTTGCCAATTCTACAAAGGGTGGACAGGTGACGGAACCTGTTGAAGGCGAGTTCCTGTGTGAACCCGGTGAGGTGATCGATCTTGAAGCAGTACCAGATGAAGGATCAGCCTTCGTTGAGTGGACCGGAGATAATACGACAATAGAGGATACTAAATCGAATTTAACTACCATAAATATGGACGGGGACAAGGAGATTACGGCTGTTTTCGAGGGGGTTGCTACATTTGACATATTTCTTTCCGCAGGTGGAGAGGCTGATGGCTGGAACTTTGTTTCATTCAATATAGATTTGGAAGATAATGATCTTGAATCTATCTTGGAACATGAAGAGCATGGTATAACTGGTAACTACAGTCGTTTGATGTACTACGATGCTTCCGTTGATGAATGGACCTCGTATGAACCGGGTAGAACTGATCACTTCAACAAACTAGATACATGGGACCATGCTATGGGTTTGTGGATAAGGATGGCTGCAGACGACACACTGACAGTCAAAGGATACAAGCCAACAGATACCACCATAACATTACATGAAGGGTGGAACATGGTGAGCTACCCCAGCAGTGAACCGGGAACAGGTGTGCCCGATCAGGTTTCACAGATAGGCTATTTCGATGCTTTAGCGGAAAACAACCTTGCGTATACTACGGGTGTTGACACCTTCGAGTTTGAGCCCGGTGAAGGTTACTGGATCTACGCTGAACAAGAGGTTGAGTGGACGGTGGAATACTAAAGATTCAAAAACCCTCTCTTTATTTTTATGTTAAACGCCATAACTGTCTATACTAAAATCGGGTTCCTTCATAATATATATAGAAGTATTCTACAGCGCATTTACTAGCGTCATTCTTTTTCCAAATTTTTCAAAGCTTCAACAACCTTCTCTTTCCAAAACTCCATCCCTGCCTTTTCGTATAACGATCGGGCTTCCTGTAGATTCTTTTCAGCTTTTTCGGTATTTTTTCTTTTAGCCCACATAAGTCCTATCTCGTAATAAACCCTTCCAAGCTCATTTTTCTCTCCAGTATCTTTGAAAATTTTGAGAGATTTCTCGAACGCATCTTCAGCCTTTTTCCATTCCTCTTTTCTAGTAAATAATGTACCCATCATTCTGTGTCCCGCCCCTATCTTGCTTGCATACCCTATATCCTTTGATTTTTCCATTGATTTTTTGATATAACTTTTCGCGTCGGTTAATTTTCCTTTCTTTAAATACAATTCGGAATAACTCAAGTAGTTCTCGATTATCATATATGCATTATCTATCTCCTCGCTTATCCTCAAGCTTTGACCGAAGTATTTTAAAGCCTTCTCAAGATCTCCTTTTTTTAGATAATGATCACCTATGTTTCCGATGATTACAGATCTGTGGTATTTTTCCTCGATTATTTTACTCCTTTCAAGGGCTTTATTATAATATGTAAGCGCTTTGTCAATCTCGCCCATTTTAATATAAGCAGATCCAATATTATTTAATGCCGTCATAATCGCATTGATGTCGCCAATGTCTTTACTAATCTTCAAAAATTTATTATGAAACTCAAGGGCTTTATCAAGTTCACAATTGTTTACATATGCCCACCCTAGACCATTGTAAATATATGACAGCCGTCTCTTATCATCAAATTCTTTATGAAGAGACATGGCTCGGGTTAAATATTCAATGGATTTTTCGTATTCTGACTTCCTTATCAAAATAGTCCCGAGACTGTTTAAAGCCCATGCTAATGCTTCTTTATCACCCAATCTTTCAGCAATCTTTTCTTCCTCGCGGAATATCTCTTCAGCTTTATCGATTTCTCCCTTTCTGTAAAAAATCCATCCTTTACAATCAAGTAATTTGATGCTTTGAAAGGACTCTTCCTCATGTAATGACAAACCCTCTTCGGCATTCTTCAGAGCTTTATCATATTCGCCCTGTTTAATCAGTGACGTAGCGAACCTATGATATGTTTTAGATTTTTCTTCCAGCGTTTTTGCTTCATCGAGGGCCTTTGTCTGATATTTTCTAAACTCGTCATCTTCTCCTATCATGTGATACGCTGATGCTATCTTAAACAGTATATCGAATCTATCTACAACTTCATCTGAAATCCGATCAGAGATTTGAATGACCTTTTCATACATCTCTATAGCGTCCTCATGAGCATAGACTTTCTCAGCTTCCTTTCCTGCCTGGGAGTAATATTTAATAGCTTCTTCAACTCTATCAGCCTTTTCATAATGAAAAGCTAACTCTGTGCAGTGCTCTTCTAAGTGTTCCTCATATTCCTCCTCGAGTATCTCAGCAGCCTTGAGGTGATACCTCTTTCTGATGTTATTCAATATACCCTCATACACTGTGAGGTGTATCAATCCATGACTGAAACAGAAAACCTCTTCATTCGGTTTTTCGAACCATATATCCGTTCTCACAAGTTTATCTATGTGTTCGAATAGGTCGAATTCATCCATCTCCAAAATCTTATTCAATATGGTAAATGGTACTTCCTCCCCGAGTACACTAGATATCTGCAGTACCCGTATGGTAGTGTCATCTAATTTCTGTATTCTTCTCTCGATGACATCCATAAGGATGGTAGGTATCTCCATATCATCAGCACTCTTGGGATATTCGTGGTATTCCGGTTCAATAACGCCCCTCTCCAGCATGTCCCCCACGCATTCCTTTATAAAGAGTGGATTGCCCTTTGTTACATCGTGTAATACATTTAGGAATTCGTCCGGTGCCTCCTTTCCCCCTACCATCTTTTGGAGCATCTCTTTAGTATCCTGCAAGGTCAGTGGGTCCAACTTCAATTCCTTGTAGAGATGAGAACGGGACAACCTCTGCATCACATCTTTGAGGGGATGTCCTGGTTCTACCTCTTCCGGGCGGTAAGAACCTAAGAACAGTACTGGCTTATCATCCAGCTTGGTTATCATATAGTGCATTAAACGAAGGGTGGCTTTATCAGCCCACTGCAGGTCATCTAGGAATAAGATGAGGGGTTTATCGGATGCTATATCTTTCACCCATTCGGTGCTTTCGTAGAACACTGATTTTCTTTTTGCATCGAATGCCTTTTTACTCATACTTTGCTGGTCATCTTCCTGGGATTGAGCTCTGAATAATACATCTCCAAAGAATGAGCTTTCTTGGGTAGATTCTGAGTACCCTTCGAATGCTTCTTTGAAGGGGAGGTATGGGTCAGAACTATCATAGTAAGATTTTCCCACGAGCAATTCGAAACCGTTTTCTGATGCGTATGGTTTTAACCTAGAAACTAACGAGGTTTTGCCTATTCCAGCTTCTCCCGAGATAAATACAGATCTACATCCATCTTTCTTCACACTATCTAGTATCTCTTTTAATCGTTCGATGTAATCCTCTCTTCCTACGAAAATATATTCTTTCTTTTTTCTTTGGGTTAGGTCTAGTATTTTATGGTCGTCTAGATGTTTTAATGCTTTCAGGATTGGATAGGGGTCATCCAAATATTCTCCTACATCACCCAATGTTATTTCTCTCAATTCGTTTTCCTCCCTTATCTTGATATTTTCGTCCTTTATCCTTTCGAGGATTTCCTCCGCCTTTTTGTATCCTTTCGGAGTAAGGGAGTAAACCTTCCGTTTTTTTCTTATACCTTTTACTTTTCTTAGGTGTTCTTTTATCAAGCCATTGTATTCCTTTTTTAATCTTAATATCTCTCTAGAAGTATGCCCCTCACTTATACCCAACCTTTCTGCGATGCCAGCTTGGGTTATATTGAAAGATGCCTCAAAAGTGTTAACACTATTGCTGTAATTTTTGAGATGTAGGAGAATTTTTTCAATAACTGTACATATGACCATTGCTTAATTTCAGCACATTCAAAATATTAATGACTTGTGGTTCCACAACTAGAATATAAGTAGGTATAGTAGAGATATTTTCTTACAAAGTCTAGTGAGATGAGATGGATGAGGAAAATGGGAATGTCTATTGAAAAAATGGGATATCGAACGACGATATACGTGGAGGTTAAACTATTGACTACAAATCTCTTTCATTATACACCAAAAGCGGTTCAATCCCGTGATTGGTGAGGAGGATAAAAAACATGAAAAAACGTAGAAAATTGATATATTCGCTTGGTGTTGGTTCGCTTGGTTTTGTCATACTTGTAGTTGGACTCTTGTTCTTTGCAGGGATCCAACCTGTTATGAACTTGACAGAAGGAAACACCGAAGCAAATGTATCGTATGATTTAGAAGAGCGCAGCCACCTGATGACCGAGGAAGAAGTTCAGGAACTTAGAAAAAATATTGGAGTATATGATCCAGAAAAGGACTACAATTTGCTTGTAGATGGACATGGAACTGGTCTTCTACCACCAACTGAAGAACAATACGAATCGATGATCGGTTCTGTCAAGGTGGTAGATAGTGTGAACAGAGATACAAATTTGCTGTCAAGTAATGATCTTACTGAAAATCCGTGGTTTCCCCCTGCAGATACTCAGGGCAGTCAAAACTCCTGTGCTGCTTGGGCGTCGTCATACTATGCAAACACGTACATGCAGGCTGAAGCATATGGTTGGGACGCATCTACTGGAAATGATGAGTACATAATGAGTCCGGCTTGGAGTTACAATAAAATAAACAGAGGACAAGATGGAGGAGCTACCTTGTTAGATCCTGTGATGTTGACGGCGACGGTTGGTGATGCCAATTTAGCAACAATGCCCTATGATGATAGTGATTACATCTCGTGGGGTGATGAGTCCGCGTGGAGAAACTCTGTAAAACATAGAGCATCGGGTTATGAAACTACCCGAGTTTGGAATACAGGTGTCATCAAGTCATGGATCGATGAGGGACGTCCTGTTCCCATGGCGATGGATTCGGGTCAATACAACTTTGGTTCTGGTAACATATTACATACAGGAAATTACAATGCCTATTCTGCTAATCATGCTAATACCGTAGTAGGTTATGATGATGATGTGGGCGTAGAAGGAGAGATGGGAGCTTTCAAGATAATTAATTCCTGGGGTAGCACTTGGGGACCCAACAACGACGGAACTTATTGGATGACGTATGAACTTTTTGGTGACCTCTCGTGGGATACTATCCCAAGCTTTACAGGAGCACGTTATGATGGGGATGGATCCCAGCCTTCCTTGCTAGCAAAGACAGAACTTAGTGATACAGGGGAACGGGATGCCGATATCGAACTGGGGATTGGCTCTACCAGTAACCCTGCAGATAGTAGAGAACCGTATTTTAATACTGGGTCAAGATATGATTTTCCCAGCTTTATGGCCTTCGATATCACCGAGTTCGAGGATGACTGGGTCGGGGGCACAGGTTCGGAAGATACATTCTACTGGTATACCGGTTCAAGTGACGATTTAACTACAATTTCGTCCTACAAAGTTGAATACTATAATGGCTATGAAGAGGGCAATCCTACATTGGTTTCTCCAGAATCCTCAGACACTCCGGCCACTACACCGGCTACGGTTACTGTAGATTTCACATTAGACGATCCGCCCGAGATAACCGTTACCCGACCTAACGGTGGTGAAACCTTCACTTCGGGAACGGATGAAACGATCACATGGAGCACTACGGCAGGTGAGAACCCGATAGACTATGTTGACCTATATTACAGTACAGATTCAGGTTCAAGCTGGACATCTATCGCGACTGGTCTTTCCAACAGCGGTAGTTACACATGGACAGTACCAAATGAAGACGGTGAAAATTGTTTGATAAGGGCCCGTGTGATTGACACAGCGGGAACATCTGGTGAAGACACCAGTGACGGAACATTCTCTATAATAGGAACGCCGCCTGAGCCACCCGGAAATCTTGAAATCGAACATACCGGTACTTCAGAGGATTGGAGATGGCTGTATGATGAGCCTCATAGAACAGAGCCTCAAGATGCAACCGGTTTGACCAGTCCAGGTGTGTTCCACGTGGCTATGAGGGTAGAAGTCCAGGCTGAGCCAATAACGGAGTTAGCGTACTATGCATATAACCAGGCCAACTACGCGCAAGGATACCTTTACGAGGACGGTACATTCGGGCAAAGCCCTGGGGAGCTGCTATGTGAAACTGAGCAAGTCGCAGAGCCGGGACCAAATGAGTGGATAGAGATCCCTTTCACACAGCCGATAAGTGTTGACGGCGGTTACTACTGGGTAATATTGGAAGTAGATGATCCGGATAGTGATCCAAATATAGTCGGCAGGTATGACGGCTATATAGAGGACAATGCCTGGATAAGCACTGACGGTGGCTCTACATGGAACGAATTGCCCGATCACGGTTTGGACTATAATCATGCGCTGGAAGTTTTGACCGGAGGTTCTGATGGAGAAAGCAAGGATCATAATCTTGTAAGTTGGAACGCAAGTCCGGATGATCCAGATGAGGTTGAACAGTACAACATCTATCGCTCGGAATTACAGAGTGGACCATGGGATGAAAGTACCTTCCTAGACAGTGTTTCGGCTGATGGAAACGCTCAATATCAGTATGTTGATACAGATAAAGGAATTGCTGATGAGATACTCTGGTGGTACGTTGTACGTACAGTAGGTGCCAATGGTTTGGAAGAGGAAAATACAGATGCAGTTCAGGAACCAGAAGTGGAGACCAGTTTATTCGATGTATCCCTCACTACCGACACTCAAACGGACGGTTGGAACTTTGTATCGTTCAACCTGATTCCAAGTGACACTTCTTTAACGGCGATACTGGAAGATGCTGATTATGGAATCACGGGAAGTTATGACAAGTTGATGTACTATGATGCTGAAACCGACGAGTGGCTGTCTTATATACCGGGAAGGGACGCTCATTTCAATGGGTTGAACAGCTGGGATCACACCATGGGTGTATGGATACAGATGAACGCTGACGATACGCTGACAGTTGAGGGAACAGAACCAACGAGTACTGATATAACATTAAATCCCGGCTGGAACATGGTAAGTCTGCCTAGTTTTTCAAGCGGGAACCACGGTTTACCGGGTGAAGTGGACGTTGTAGGCTTCTCCGATTCATCCCAAGAGAATAATATAGCCTACGACTACAACCCAGACAACTTCGAGTTTGCACCAGGTGAAGGCCACTGGATACATAATCCAACGGATACGGCTATCACGTGGACCGTGGAATACTAAACCCATTTTTTTCTTTTTTTATATTATAATCTAAGATGCAATTTATTTGAAATAGAATTGCGTTAACAAAACAGATCCTAAAAGCAGGTGGAACTCAGTTCTAGCGCATCCTTCAAACCAGTTAAAGATGCTCCTTAAAACCTAAAATGATTTTACCAAAGAGCGTGATACACAATTGTTTGAAATCCATACACTTTTAACTCCATAAGAGGAAGAAACTATTTAAACAAGCTTTTATTCCATAAGGTAGTGAAAACCCATGAGTGACGATTTAGAACCTAAAGAGCTCCTTAAAAAGATGGTAGAAAAGTTCGAAAAGACCGTTGAAGAGAAAGACGGTATTGAAGATAAACTTGAAGGATTCGATAGAAACATATCGATCACTTTCAAAGACGATGGAAATTTCCATTTTTCTATAGATGAAACTGATATCAGTGATATAAAAGAAGGGAGTGACGACGATGCAGATATAACAATTAAAACGGACACTGAAACTCTTAACGCTCTACTGAACAAGGATATGAAACCAATGGAAGCATACGCAAGGAAGAAGATCAAAGTCGATGCGTCCTTCATGGATATGTTGAAGATAAAAAATATATTTTGATCAACTGTATCGAGCGATTTGGGAAGAAGGTAATTTCATAAATTCTCGTAGTAATGTGGTAGCGTAACATCCTTTATTTAAACCAAATTCCAGTTTCAATCCGCCTCTAGCGAGTTCCCAACTTAGATCTTTCACCTGAGAGAACATCTCCCTTCTGGTACCGGTCGACGAAAGACTGGAAAGTTCAGGTATAACGAAATCCTCTTTTTCTAGCCCTTCTTTTTCCATGATATTTCTTTCTATTTCACCTTGGATCCCGTCTGAGAATTCTGTATGGCATCCGATCAAAGGTCCACTCACGTAAGCTTTCCCTTGTTTCACCATATTCGACGCTTTTTCGAGGTTTCTCTCCGAAACTTCTACTTTAGTGTTCTTGTTAGGTAGTCCCGATCTGTCCGCAGGTAACAGTACGTCACCTACTAAAGCATCATTCAGCGGATATCCATCTTTTAATCTTTCACTGACCATGCGGTTGAATAGGTATGATTGATAGGCATGGACGAACATCATCCTGAGATTTCTAGGTAATTTTTTTAGAGAGCCTACATAATCTTCTGGATTTTTGATCAGATGTTTTATCATGCTTCTTTCGAAGTGAAGATTCTGTGGATACATCTCGAGAGCCCCTTCATAATCCCATGTTTTTTCTAAATATTCCCTAGCCTTTTTACATACTTCGTTCTCCCCTTCTATAGGATTGGCGATGTATATCTTTACAGCCTTTTCAAAATCTGATTTGATGATATATCTACCGACTTCGTGGGTTATCGGTCTCAAAGCCCCGAACCGCTGGATTCCGAACCAATTGGGGAAACCACCTTCATCTAAGATCCTATTCCCGGTCATATCTGCCAGTTCGATGGCCTCATCTTCTTCAACTTTCAATTCTCTGATGATTATTTTAAAATCGTTTCCATTATGCATCCCAAGATGTAAAGTCCTGTGGGAATATTGTATCTCGGTTATTTTGACATCCTTGATATCTATATTTTCAAATCTTTGTGGTTTCGTTTTAAATGACATCCATTGTGTCGTTATCGCCCTTTTATCTTTAGTACCTGAAAAAGAGATATCATCTCTACTGATACCAAGTTCTTTAGCCAGTTTCAAAACCAATCTATTGGTCTCCCAATTCCTTGACCAAATTTTAGCTATCGAGTATTCTCCTTCTTTCAACTCGGGAAGTTCGATGTCCTCTATAACGTGGAAATCTTCAGGATAAACCTTTATCCTTCCTCCAACTCCTTCTGTATCTGTAAAGAAAGTTTCTATTCCCACCTTTTTCTCCATCACTTAACTCCTCTTCTAGTCTTCCTCTTCGAATAACTCTGAGTAGATTTCTTGGAACTGACCTTTGATAGATTTTGCGATATCCGTGAATATTTCCTTTGGTTTTTCCCCTTCTACAGCTTGAATAGTAAGAACAGGATCGTCCAGTTCTTGATGTTCCACTGAATAATTAGCATCCTCTACTCTCTCATCTTCAATCAGTTGTTCTATGACTGGATACATCACACTTGCATCTGCATCTATTACTTTGACAACGAGTCTTCCTTCTTCCTTTTCGAGAACTTTGAATTCCATAGTATCACTCTTTTTACATGAAGTTAAAGTTTGGTTACTTAAAAGTATTGGTCAATCCTCGAGATATTTATTGACTATCTTGATTGCACAGACATCACCGCACATAGAACAAGTGTCTTCTCCAGAGATATTCTTCTCTTTTCTGAATCTCTTTGCCTTTTCCGGATCTACAACTTTATCGAACATTTTATCCCAATCGAGTTCTTTTCTCGCCTCTGATATACCATTGTCGATATCTATGTCAATACCTTTCGCGATATCTGCGGCGTGAGCTGCGATCCTTGAGGCTATAGTCCCTTCTTTTACATCCTCAACGTCCGGCAGTCCTAGATGTTCCGCGGGGGTCACATAACAGAGAAAATCCGCACCCTTGTAAGCAGCTAACGCTCCGCCAATAGCTCCAGAGATATGATCGTAACCCGGTGCAAAATCAGTGACCAACGGACCTAATACATAGAAGGGTGCTCCGTGGCAAAGTTCTTTCTGGATTTTTACATTTGTTGAGATCTGGTCCAGGGGTATGTGTCCGGGTCCTTCAACCATGACCTGTACTTTCTCTTTTCTGCACTTTTTTACGAGTTCACCGAGGGTTATCAATTCTTGTATCTGAGGTCTATCAGTGGCATCAGCGATAGAACCGGGCCTGAATCCATCTCCTAAACTCAATGTCAGACCGTATTCCTTGGCGATCTCTAATAGATAGTCGAATTCGGAGTACAATGGATTTTCTTTTTCATTATGGAGTATCCATGCCGTCAAGAAAGATCCTCCTCTGCTGACTACATCAGTTAGTCTTTCACTTTCTTTCAGGGTATCTACGGCTTTTTTTGTCACGCCGCAGTGTACCGTTACAAAATCAACTCCCTCCTCGGCATGTTTCCTTATACTGTTAAAGATATCGTCAGATGTCATCTCGACCACTGCACTCTCCCTGGCTTTAGATAGACCACACTGATAGATAGGGACCGTCCCGATAGGGATATCAGTCGATTCGATGATCTTTTTTCTTATCTTGTCTATGTCTCCACCGGTACTCAGATCCATAATAGAATCTGCCCCATATCTCTCAGCCATTTTCACTTTTTCTAATTCTTCATTTATATCTGATTGATTTTCAGAGGTACCGATGTTAACATTGATTTTGGTCTTTAGATCTTCCCCAATGGGCTTTGGAACCGGATCGTGGATGATATTTCTAGGTATTACTACGTAACCTTTTTTCACTAGATTCGCTAATTCTTTACTAGATACTGGTTCTTTTCTAGCTGCATTTTCTATAAAAGCAGGTATGCCGGATTCGCATTCTTCTATGAGCGTCATCAAGATTCCATCCGATTTGATTATTTAAAACCTTTCGAAAGTAATGCTCTTATATGAATGTGGAATTTGGATAGATAGTAAAAAAAACTATATAGCTTACTGGATTATTCAAAAATCCTATTAGAGGTGCTTTATAGTGGCCGAGGAAATCGAATGTCCCGTTTGCGAGTCGAGTATACCTTCCGATTCAGATAAATGTCCAGAATGCGGTGTTGACCTTTCACTTTTCGATATTGATGTTTCAGAGGCATCTATCGAGTCCGAGGAAGATATTAAAGAGATTATGGACAAGTTGACCGATGAAGATGAGGATCTTGAGTTTATCAATGAGTTAAAAAGTATCGATGATGAGGACATACAAGATGTAGAAGGTATAGATAAGGTGAGAGAGGCCGTAGAGGATGAAGCTGAGGATGAGGTCTTGTTCGAATGTCCAGTATGTGAAGCAGAGGTATCTGAGGAAGATTCGGAATGCCCACAGTGCGGGGCTATTTTTGAGGAGGATGAAGAGGTTGAAGAAGAAGAGGTTGAGGAAGAAGAGGTTGAGGAAGAAGAAGTTGAGTATGATGGATTAAGTAAAGATGAGCTGGAAGAAAAATTAACGGAAGCACGTAAATCTTTGTCTGAAGCTAGGAAGTCGAAAATAAAAGTTGATGATATAAAGAGCTTGATGGTCCAGGGTATCAAGAATAAGAAAGATGGCGAATTGATCGAGGCTAAAGAAAATTTTGAAGATGTTGTAAAGTGGTCGAAAAAAGTTGCCGACTTATATGGATTGATAATTGATGCTAAAGGTGGGATAAAGGAACTGAAAGAAAAAGGGATCGACTATAAGGATCATTTGAAGGAGTTAAAAAAGATAAAAGAGAAGGCAGATAAAGGTAATTACACTGCTGCTGAAGAAATGATAGAGAACCTTTCTGAGCAGATCCAGACTGAGCTTGAAAAAACAGAGGAGGCCCCTAAAAAGAAAGAAGAGGATGAAACTGAGGAAGAGGAGTCAAAAGAGGAATTTAGGGAAAAGCTTTCGACACTGAAAAAAAGGGTGGCAAAAGTCCGTGATACCAATGTAGATGTGGAGCCATTAAAAAGTTTGATCTCTGATATAAAAGAAATTGGGGTAGAAGGTGATTTTGAAAAGGCTCTAAACAAAGTAGAAGACTTAGATCAGATGTTTGAAAAGGTCCTCGAAGCCGATGAAAAGATAATAGCACTTAAGGATAGGATAGAGGAGCTTGAAGAGGAAGGTCATGATACTAAGAAGTTTGAAGATGAGTTAGAAAAAGCGATTGGATTGGCAGATAAAGGAGATTATGAATCAGCTTTAGAAGCCTTTGAAGGGTTATCTGGTGATATATCTGATTTTATAAAGGAAAAGGAAGAAACTGAAGCAGAATTAGTAGCTATGTTTGAGGAGAAGCTACCTCAAACTAGGGCGATGTTATCTGATGCTAGAGAATACAGTTTGGATATAGATCCATTGAAGAACCTTATGAGGAAGGCAGTTAGAGCGGGGAACGAGGGAGAATATGAGGTGGCATTGGAAGATATAGATGAGTTTTATGAAATATATGAATTTTTGAAAAACATATCTAAAAAGTTAGAAGAAGGAAAATCTCTTGTTAGAGAACTCCGTGATAATGATATACGTTATAGCCGTTTTGTGAAAGATTTGAAAGAAGCCAAACGAAAAAGCGATGAAGGTGATTATGAATACTCCTTATCCCTTCTCCATGAAGTTATAGAAGACATGGAAGAAGCACTTGAAGAAATAGAACAGGAGGAAGAACTTCCGTCACCTGAGGAGATAGAGGCTGAGGTAGAAGCTGAGCTTAAAGAAACGGAGAAAGATTTAGGGTCTGAGGCAGAAGAGGAGATCCCGTCTGAGGAGATAGAGGCTGAGATAGAAGCTGAGCTTAAAGAAACGGAGAAAGACTTAGGGTCTGAGGCAGAAGAGGAGATCCCGTCTGAGGAAGAGATAGAGGCCGAGATAGAAGCTGAAATGGAGAAAGCTGAGGATATGGCGGTAGGTGAGGAAACAGAAACGGTTATCACTAGAGAGGCTGAGGACGAAGCGGTACAAGAAGAGCTTTATATGGATGACATCGAGGATCTGATAAAAGAGCTTCGGTCTTTGAGCAAAACTGCAAAAGAAAACGATCTTTCATTGGAGAGTGGAAGAGAGATAATAGAAAAAGCTATCGAAAGTACAAAAAGAGACGATTATGAAACTGCATACGAGGTTTTATCTGATGGGAAAGAACAGATAGAGGATGAGATTGAAGATCTTTTAGAAGAGAAGATAATGGATATCGAGCTGAATGTGGAAGAGTTGGAAGATAAGGATATAGATGTCGAGTCAGATATATCTAAGATCCGTGCTGAAATGAGAGAAGACAGATTTAAAAGAGCTATCGAACTTCTGAGATCCACTGAAAATAAACTCATTTTGGAGGAGGGGCCTGTAGAAGAGGCTCAACGGAAGATATCTCAAGTAGAGAAGGTCATTAATGATGCTGATTATGTGGGCTTAGATACTGAGACAGCGAAGGAATTGTTGGAGAGAGCAAAAAAGGAAAAGAAAGTGGGAAACAATATGGACGCTGAGAATTTGGCAGAGGATGCCAAGAGCGATATATTATCTTCTTTACCAGACTTCATGAAAGATAAGGTATCGGAGGCTCAAAAGAAACTCATGAAAGCTAAGATAGTCGGTACTGACGTTTCAAAACCAGTAGATCTTCTAAAACAGGCAAATGTAGCTAAGAAAAATGATGATTTTGAAGAGTGTCTTAATTATATTAAGATGTTCGAAGAAGAAATGAGAGATAGGACGGGTTAGGACTTGGAGATCATATCAGACTTAAATATAGACGTGGACAAGGGAGTTTACGAACCTTCAAATGACAGTTTTTTACTAATGGAACTTATAGAGATAGATGGTGATGAAAGGGTACTAGAGATAGGCTGTGGATCCGGTATCATCTCTATTCATTGTGCTTCTGAGGGCTGTGAAGTTACAGCGGTAGATATATCTGAAAAAGCCGTAAAAAACACATTAAGAAATGCGGAACGGAACGGATTAGATATAGATGTCAAAGTGAGTCACCTCTTTTCTAGCCTATCGGGTAAATGGGATATCATCGTATTTAACCCCCCTTATCTTCCAGAAATAGAAGAACTCGAGCATGATCCTAGATGGGACGGAGGTAAACAGGGTGATGAGATAATAGTAGAGTTTCTTTTCAAGGCAGGTAAGTCTCTTTCGGAAGAGGGTAAGATATATTTCGTGTATTCGGATAGGGCCCCAGTAGAAAGGATTCATAATTTAATCGAAAGAAGGTATGCCGTCCTCGATAAGATCTCTGAAACCTTCAGTTTTGAAACAATATATGCAGTGGAATTGCTGTTCGAATCGGAGTAAGACCGCGCTGCGTCTTGTCGAAATGATTAAATATGTAATGAAATTCACAACATATAACAGATAACATAATGGATGTGTTAGTCATGGCTGAAAATAGATTTATAAAAGAATATGAGTATGAGTATAATGACGTGGTGAAGGGATATACTGGTAAAACTCTCAAGATAGACCTTGATGATCTAGATTTCGAGAAGAAAGAGGTTTCAAAAAAGATGAAAGAACTTTTCATCGGTGGTAAAGGTTTTGACCTTTGGTTACTTTGGAATGCTGTAGATGATGATACCACATGGGATGACCCTGAGAACGCGTTATGTATAGCTTCCGGACCTTTGGGTGGTGATCCTGCTTATCCTGGCAGCGGTAACAGTATCGTAACTTCGTTATCTCCATTGACTAACCAGGTTATCGATTCCAATGTAGGGGGATATTTTGGCCCATATCTTTTATTTTCCGGGTTCGACGCCCTCGAAGTACAGGGTAAAGCTGACGAGAAAGTGATTATTGTTATAGATGGCAAAAACAATAAGATAAGGTTCGAAAAGCCACCTAAGGATTTACCTGAAGATTCTTACGGGATAACCAACAAACTCCAGGAGATATATGGAGAGGAAGATCCAAGAGGTGTCTCGATAGTTTCTAGTGGACCTGGAGCTGAAAATACGAGATTCGGATTATTGAATTTCAGCTGGTATGATATAGGAAGGAAAGAAGTGAGATACAAACAGGCTGGCCGTGGTGGGACAGGAACGGTTTTCAAAGATAAGAACATAGTGGCTATCGTTGCTATCACGGATCCAGGAAAAGATGAAATCAACCCGGCCGACCCGGAAAGATTGGAGGAGGTCAGAAAAAGGCATTCTAAGGAGATCGTAGAACTCGATCCGAAACAGCACAGTATGGCTAGAGTAGGGACTGCGCATTTAGTACCGATAATGAACGATTTTGACCTACTTCCAACTCATAATTATCGTTATGGGAAACATGAAGATGCGGATAAGATCGGAGAAGAAGTTTATCGGGAGAAATTCGATGAAGGATATGACGGATGTGTCAAAGGATGTACCGTTCGGTGCGCACACTGTGTTACGGATTTTGAACTTAAGACGGGACCATACAAAGGAGAAAAGGTACTGGTTGATGGTCCAGAGTACGAAACTATAGCTGGTGTAGGAAGCAACTGTGGTATATTCGACCCAGATCATATTATTGAGATGAATTTCTATTGTGACGCTTACGGAATAGATACTATCAGTATAGGAACTGCCACCGCCTTTGCAATGGAATGCGCAGAGATGGACTTGATACCTAAAGATGTTATGGACGGAGTGACTTTGGAGTTCGGAAATAAAGAAGCTGCTTTGAAGATCCTTCACCAGATGGCTGAAGGCGAAGGATTCGGTACACTTGTTGGCCAGGGAATTAAGAGGATGAAAGATGAATTCGAAGAGAGATACGGTGCTGATAGAAAGGTCATGGACGATATCGGGATGGAGTGCAAGGGTCTTGAGTATTCTGAGTATATGACCAAAGAATCACTAGCACAACAGGGAGGTTATGGTCTTGCTTTGAAAGGTCCACAGCATGATGAAGCATGGTTGATCTTCTTGGACATGGTTGAGAATCTGATGCCGACTTTTGAAGACAAAGCAGAAGCACTTCACTGGTTCCCCATGTGGAGGACCTGGTTCGGTCTCAACGGTCTTTGTAAACTTCCTTGGAACGATATCCAGCCGGAAGATAATCCAGAAACCGAAGAACCTGCAAAAGTCATGAAACACGTGAAATGGTACTCTGACTTTTTTTCATCGGTCACTGGTCGAGAATCTGGCCCAGAGGACTTGATAAGGCATTCTGAAACCGTGTACAACTTCCAGAGGTTGTTTTCCTATCGCATGGGATATGGAACAAGAGAATTTGACCAAATCCCATATAGGTCAGTAGGGCCAGTAACAGTTGACGAATATGAATCTCGACAGGAGAGGTATGATACAAAGTTGAAAGAGGAGCTCGATGTTGACCCTACGGGTAAATCGACCAAAGAGAAGTTGGATATATTAAGGGACTACAGGGAAGAGCAGTATGAGAAACTCATCGATGCGGTTTACAAGAGACGCGGATGGAACGAAAACGGGATACCTACGGAAGAGAAATTAAAAGAACTAGGTTTGGACCAAATACCTGATGTCATGGAATTGGTCAAAGACCAGTAAACCAACCCTTTTTATTTTTCAATCTTATGAAGCCATTTTTTATATCTATCTATTTTACCTTTGACCGCCTTTAGGAATGTAGCCTGTATTTCGTCAGTAACTGGCCCTTTCCCGTCTGAGATGATCCTTCTATCAACGGATTTGATCGGTGTTACCTCAGCGGCGGTTCCTGTAAAGAAAGCTTCATCTGAGATATAGATCTGATCACGGGTGATCGGTTCTTCATGAACAGTATAACCCAAATTTTCTGCTATCTCGATGATAGATTTACAGGTAATACCTTCTAAGACGTCTGCGGTAGGAGCTGTGAACAGTTCTTTATCCCTAACTATAAACAGATTCTCACCCGTACCTTCTGCAACATACCCTTGAGGGTTCAACATGATAGATTCGGTATAACCATTTTCTAACGCTTCCATCTTGGCCATAACAGAATTGAGGTAGTTACCGGTAGCTTTTGCTTTTGACGGAAATATGTTCGGGTGATGTCTAGCCCAAGAAGAGGTTTGAGTATCTATACCATTTTCCAAGGCTCCCTCCCCTAAATATTCACCCCAGGGCCACGTTGCGATAGAAACGTTGACGGGATTGTTCAAAGGATTAACGCCCATGTTCTTGTAACCTCTGAAAGCTATCGGTCGAATGTAGCAAGCATCTAGATCGTTTTTTAGTATCAAATCATCTATAACCTCTATAAGCTCATCTTTTGTATGATCTAATTCCATGTTGATTATCTTGGCGGAATTTATGAATCGTTCCATGTGTTCTTCTAATCGAAAGACAGCTGCACAACCTCTATTTTCGTAAGCTCTGATCCCTTCGAAAATCCCTGTACCATAATGTAAAGCGTGTGTCAAGACATGAACCTTTGCCTTTTCCCACTCTACGAACTCTCCATCCATCCAAATGTAATCGACTTCTTTCATGTATCTAGGAAAGCGATTAAATAAAATAAAATTTGTCATGCTACAGAAACAAAAATTAAAACCGATGTCAAATATTAAATATCAAAAGACAAATCTAATGATATGGACAAAAAAGTGTTTTCGATTGGTGTAACTATCCTGTTAATCGGCACATTTCTAATATTCGCCTTCTGGCCCCTCACAGCCATAAGTGCGCAAGATCTAGCTGAAGAAAAAGAGAATGACTATGATGAGTACGATATCGGTGAAAAGGTTAGAGTATATGGCACTATCACCGACGTAAATGAAGTTGGTATATTAGATAGTGTAGTGATGGAACTTGACGGAGATATGAGTATCGTGATTGAAAACCAAGATGAGATAGAATTTGATGAGGGGGATGTGGTTTATTGCGAGATAAAACGTAGTGAAGTTATCGAGGACTTTGGGTACTGGGAACTAGAAGACGACATAAGCTCCAAAAGGATAATAGATTACGTCTTTTATGGTGTAGTAGGTGCTGGAATAGCAGTCGCAGCAGTTGGTGCTATCAAGGAGTAAACTTTGCATTAACTTAAAATATAATACTAAGTCATGCAATATTCGATGAGTAGCTTGAGTAAGGACAGTGAAACCGTGGAACCTGATTCGGATCAAGGGGGGAAAATTTTAGATTGGACTGAAAGATACCGCCCTAAAAGATTGGATGATGTTATTGGAAACCGGGAAGCCAAGAGGAAATTGATGAAATGGGCTAGAAAATGGACTAAAGGTAAACCAAAAAAGAAAGCTGTTGTCCTGGCTGGAAAACCCGGAGTCGGTAAAACTTCTAGCGCCATCGCCATGGCGAATCAGATGGGGTGGGAATCACTTGAGATGAACGCATCCGACGAAAGAAATCAAGATGCTATCAAAGATTTTGTAGGGAGGAGTGCTGTAGATGATACATTCTCATCTAGTGGGGACTTCGTACCCTATAAAGAGGGTAGTCGGAAATTACTGATACTAGATGAAGCAGACAATATCTTCGGGAAGGAAGATTACGGAGGGATCAGGGAGATCAGTAAAACTATCCAGAGAACTGAACAACCTATAGTTCTGGTGGTAAATGATTACTATGATCTAAGGCGCCGCTCGAGTACATTGAGTAACCTATGTAAAAAGATCGATTTTGAGCCTGTTAAAGAAAGGGACATCATTGACCTTTTGAAAAAGATCTGCATAAATGAAAATATCAAATTTGATATCAATGCATTAAAAACTATAGCTCAACGGTCAAAGGGTGATGTAAGGTCGGCCGTAAGAGACCTAGAAAGTATAGCTACGGGAAGGGATAAGATCACTAGAAGATCCCTCGATGCCCTTGGTTCGAGGAATAGAGAAGCCGAGATATTCCCATCATTAAAGACAATATTACAGGATATAGACCCATTGGGAGCGAAGAATGTGATGAAAGATCTCGATGAGAAACCGGACTACCTTTTGTTGTGGATCGATGAGAATCTACCTAGAGAATATCAGGACGATTTCGAGTTGGTAAGAGGTTATGATAAACTATCAAGAGCGGATGTTTTTCTAGGTAGGGTTTTCAGTAAGCAATACTATCGTTTTTGGGCTTATTCGACTGAATTGATGTCTGCTGGAGTGAGTGTCGTTAAAGATAGGAAACACACTGGTTGGACAAAATATGCGTTTCCCACCTGGTTGAGAAAGATGAGCGATTCAAAGGGTAAACGGGGCATGAAAAGAAAGATAGGTCGAAAGATCGCTGATAAAAATCATACAACAACAGATCGTGTGAACTCGGAGGTATTACCATATTTTAAACTCCTTTTTAAAGGGGATAAAGAGTTCAGGGTTGGGATGATCGCTGAACTGGGGTTGGAGAGGGATGAAACTGCATTCTTATTGGATACTAGTACCAATTCTCAGAAAGTTAGAGAACTTTTCGAGGAAGATAAAGGGATCGAGAAGACCATCAAGAAGAGCAAGGAGAAGAAAAAAGATAAAAAAGATAAAAAGGAAGAAAGGGAAGAGAAAGATACTCAAAAGTCGCTTTTGGAGTTTTGAGATGAAGAAAGAAAAGAGATCTATCTTGAAGAAACACGGTTATTCCTTCACCGGACGCGAATCTGGTGTGAAATTGTGTCACTGGGTTAGTAATAAACTGATAAATAATAGATCCTGCTATAAAGAGGATTTTTATGGTATCCAGTGTCACAGATGTCTTCAGATGTCTCCTGTACTTGATCTTTGCAATCAGAGGTGTTTGTTCTGTTGGAGATACCAGGATCATGAAGAAAGAAATTCTCTGGATTTTGATGACCCTAAAAAGATCGTTGAAAACAGTATCGAAGCCCAAAGAGACTTGGTAAGTGGTTTTAAAGGTGATGAACGATGTTCGGAAGAGATGTGGAAGGAGGCAAGAGATCCTAACCAGGTGGCCATAAGTTTATCTGGGGAGCCGACTTTGTACCCATATTTAGGGGAACTGATAAAAGAATATAAAAAGAGAGGTATGACCACGTTTTTGGTGACCAACGGGACTTTACCTGAAAGATTGGAGACATTATCGGAATTACCCACACAACTTTATGTTACTTTATCTGCCCCTACAAGAAAAATATATAATAGATTATGCGTCCCAGATTCTGAAGATAATTGGGATAAGATACAGCAGACTATAGATGTTTTATCTAGCTTGGATACAAGGACGGTGATCAGACACACTCTTGTCAAGGGATGGAATATCGGGTGGGAAAAAGAATATGTTGAGATGATAGAACGGGCGGATCCTGATTTCGTAGAGGCTAAAGGATATGTTTTTGTTGGAGATTCTAGACGGAGGATGAACTTAGATAACATGCCTTCTCATGAGATGATCAGAGATTTTGGAAAGAAAGAAGCTCGCTTACTGGGATGGGATGTACTGAAAGAAAAGAAAGATAGTCGAGTTGTATTACTGGGTGAGAACGGAACAGAATCCAAACTCAGATAACAGATAGCAAATAAATGAAAAAAGTAAGATGATGTAGTTCAGACGTTCAACTTTTTTAGTGTTTGTTCACCTGCTTATCAGGTTAAATTTCGTAGGAGGTGATCCATCTGCAGGTTCCCCTACAGATACCTTGTTACGACTTAACCCTCCTTGCCGAACCCAAATTCGAACATCCCATGTGAGATGTCCTCATCCGGACTCAACTCGGATGGTTTGACGGGCGGTGTGTGCAAGGAGCAGGGG
>JAWOGF010000071.1:0-26773 GCA_046497075.1 Candidatus Saliniplasma sp. | reverse complement strand
AGAACCTTATGTTTTTTATGTAGAAAATAAAGACAGCCTCGGTCCTTTGGTGAAAGATGTTCCAGAGGATATAGAAAAATTAGATAAGGACGAATCTAGGGTATTCTCTAATCATATTTTAAGAGGACGAAAAGAATCATTCATAAGTATGATTATTGGAAATAGGGGCGGACGTTTTTAACATATAACATATAACATATAACACATATCCAACGGTACATATCTTGAATTTAAAACTTAATTTAGAGTCAATACTTTGTGTATTATATCTCCTTATTATTTACATTAAATCAGGTAGAAAATCTCTATCCTTTAGGGTGGTAGAATGTCAATCTTTATACACAATCGTTTTGGTTTATGTAGCGTATAGCTTCTGATTGTTTAAGACTAGTAATCATTTTATTGACTTTCATTTCATCGTGTGGTATACAGGCTAATTGTTTCGGATTTCTAATAACACCTCATAAAGTATAGTTGTTATACTTGAATCCCTTCTTTCTTATTAACTGATGTAGTTTATAGAGTTAAAGACACCTCTTTTGGTGACTTTTATCGTGGTTTTGACTTCTTACAAGAAAGAAAACCTTTTTCCTTTGGTATCTAGAATAGTATTATATGAACTTCCACCAGAATTGCAGACCTAGACAATCGATTCGAGGAGTGTAATTCCTCGTAAATCAGTGGGTGGCGTAAAGGTATTACAAAGAATTTGCGTCTTCTACTATAGTTCTTTGTGGAAAAGTTGTAAGTTTATTGTTAATCGTATTCCCTTGTTATATTTTTGGAAACGTCCAAGTACACCTGGTAGGCTAGCTAGTTCCCTATCTTGATCTCTATCTCAGCAATTCTTAGATGATTAAGTTTACAATGGTTATAAGTGATCTATATTTATTTAATGACTATATTTTGAGCTGATCATTTTTAATTTGAAAAGTTTGTTGTTATAGCTTTAATTAATAGACAGATCATTTTAGAAACCGTGGAATATATCCTAGGTTAAGTATAGTAGTTATCTATTTGAGGGTGGGATTTCTTTTAAAGTTTACTAGAGAACCCGTATAATCCCCAACTGTACTTTATATTCTACGTTCAATAGAACATAGAGCTAGTAGCTGTTTCTAGAATCGTTCATATCCCTTTATTTTTCTATAAATTTACTAGATCTATGTATCCATCTAGAATCAATAGGATATGTCAAGATTCTTGCCAAATCAAAAAAAGAAAAAACAAAAAATAAAGGGGTTTGGTTTTGTTAGGTGATTAAGAGAGTATGTCTATTCTTCTTCCTCTTCACCGAATTCTTCTTCTTCGAATAGTTCTTCTTCTTCACCAGCTTCTTCTTCACCGAACTCTTCCTCTTCTTCGAATAGTTCTTCCTCTTCGCCGAATTCCTCTTCTTCACCGAATAGTTCTTCTTCTTCACCGAACTCTTCCTCTTCTTCGAATAGTTCCTCTTCTTCTTCGAATTCACCAACGGGTTCCTCAGCGCCTTTCTTCATCATCATCACTGCGATGATGATTATTATGATTATCACTATGAGTCCTATCCCTGCTAACATAGTTGTGCTCATTCCGTCATCATCGTCATCATCGGTTTCTTCAGGGTCATCATCTTCACCGATATCATCGTATTGTAATGAGCCTGAAGAAGTACCACTGAACGTTTCAGTTTTTGTATCATCCATATCATCATGGTCTATTGAAGCTGTGAAATCAATGTCATCTGGATGATCAATAGATTCGACAGTGAATATGTATTCTCCATCGGTTCCGGAAGTTTCCGTGAGTTCAGGGTTCCATGATAATGTTACCGTAGCATCATTGACATAATCTCCGTTGGTATCTGTGATCGGACCTACTGTGACCTCGTATTCTTCAGGTATTTCGATGGTGATCTCTCCTGATTGAGCTCCTTCAAAGCTACCAGCTGTTTCATGCCCGTCCTTAGTTACCTCGTAGTCAAAGGTTGTTCCTGTGGGATCGACTGTTACTTCGAACTCAGCGAGGCCTCCGTCATCTGTCATTTCCGATCCCAAGTCTTCGCCGTTGTGGAATAGCGTAACTGCAGCACCTTCGACGAATCTACCATTTTGATCGCTTACACTGCCAACCTCAACATCATAGTATTCCACTTCCTCTTCTCTCAACCTGATTCTACCGGATTCAGGTCCGCTGAATGTCCTTTCAACAGTATTATATCCGTCCATAGAAATTGTTAGTTCGAAAGATTCACCTCTTGGATCAAGTGGAACATAAAAGCTAGCCATACCACTGCTTGTTGTTTCATTGGTCATTACATCGAAATCATCGTGATCTAGAGTAACTTCTGCTCCGCTTAGTGGCCAATCTTCATCGTCGACAACTTCTACGACCGGACCTATAGAGACGACGAATTCATCTTTTGGTGTAAGTTGGACTTCACCGGTTTCTGTTCCAACATAGTCATCAGTTAAAACTTCGTATTCATATTCTTGGAAGGTAACTGTGAAGGTTTCTTCTGTTATATCTTCAAGTTCAGGTAAATATAATTCGTGTTCTCCTGTATTGTTTGTAAATAATTCTGTATATCTATCAGATCCATGTTGGATAGTTAATTTAACACCTTCGATGGGTTCTCCTGTGTCCTCGTCGACGACTGGTCCTACTTGGAATCTATTGATTCTTTTTTCTAGAGTAATTTTACCATATTCAGAAGAATTTACGATTTCGCTTGTGTATGTCATATAGTTCTCATGACTTACTGTTAGATCAAATGTTGAGAGTAGTGGATTCTGAGGTACGGTTACAGCTGCATTACCACTTTCTAAGGTTATGTCGGAGAATTCTTCACCGGTTTCATTTGTTAATGTGACTTGTGCGTTTTGGATTGGGAATTCCTCATCTTCTTCTTCACTATATTCTACCACAGGACCGACAGCAACAGTGTAATTTTCTCTTGGTGAAAGCTCTTCAGTTGAATCTAGAATTCCACCAGGTGCATCTGTAGCGTTTATTATTCCATCGTATTCAATTCCATATAGGTTATCATATTCGTATTTATCGATTTGAAGCAGGAATGAATCACCAGTAAGACCTGTGAAGGTAGCTGTCCCATTTGCATCAGTAGATTCGGTATAAATTTCTTCGAAACCAAAATCAATAGTTGCTTCTGCACCTTCTATTGGATCACTTGTATTGGCATCATTTACAGTCAGATTGAAGGTATAATGTACAATAACATCCATGGTGTAGGTTTCGTTTATGCCATTTACATCTTCTATTTCAAGAGTAACGCTGTTAGCATCGCTTATAGTATAGAATGTGTGTGTAATGTTATCTGCAGTTCCAGTTATCGTTTCGTCACCATCAACGATATGCCATGAATATGATGCGGCATCCCCTGTTATGTTTGCTTGGTAATTTACTTCTGTATCGACATATGTTTCAGCAGGTCCATCTATTTGCACTCCAGCGCCAGTTAAGAATGACCGTAATGCAGAGTTATCTGATTCTACAAAATCATCGGTCTCATTTACATATCCGATGTATGCTCTGAAATCATAATCGGTATATGGTTCCAAGCCTTCTAAGGTATAAGTCATATTGCCATCTTCATATACAGTTGTTTCAGCGACTTCATTTTCTAGAGCTTCTCCTGTTGTGTTGTATGCAAACCATACGGTTGCTTCTCCTACATCATTTAGTACGTAGTCCATAGTTAGATTTGCACTTCCTGAATCTAAAACAACAGCTTCATCTGAAGTTACTGTAGGTCCAGTTGTAATTGTACCAGTTGTAAAGGTCTCTACTCCACCTTCTGCAACTGTTTCATTATATTCCACGTAAGCTTCAAAATCGTATGTTGTGTTGGGTGTTAGGCCTGTCAACTCAAAGTCATGAGTATCGTTACCAGCACCGTATGTTTCCATGCTATCTGTGATGTTTTCCAAGTCTCCTCCAGTTTCGTTATAGGCGAACCAAACATCGACCTCTTCAGCTCCGTCCATATTGAATGACATGTTCAATACTGCTGTATGTGGTGTGATGTCTTCCGCAGGTTCTGTAGTTACTGTTGGATCCTGTGCCAAGACTGTAGGTGCTGTCATCATAGCAGCGAACCCCGCAAATACGAGGACGAAAGCTACAACCAACACCTTCCATTTAGAATTTTTTTCGTTCATATATATCTAAGCCTCCTAATTTCTTCACTTAAGAGAAAACTTCAGCCTATATATATTTTTCCACATTTAGTGGATAAAAAAGATACTTCACCCCAGTCTTATGGCCTATAATATAAATGGAAATAGATGATTTAGATAGAAGGGAAAAAGATTTTTACCCTTTCACAACACCCAGCGGTACCAACTTCGCAACTATCTTGGAAAGTCCCGCATTGTGCGTGATCTCTACAACCTTATTCACGTCTTTATATGCTCCAGGGCTCTCTTCCTCTAAAACATCATCACTAGCCGCTTTTACATATATTCCGTCGTCGGAGAGCTGTTTCTTTATCAAGTTCGCTCTGAATTTTCTACGTGCCCCAGTTCTAGACATAACCCTACCAGCTCCGTGGCAGGTAGATCCCCAACTCCTATCCATAGCGTGTTCAGTTCCCATCATCACGTAACTAGCTGTACCCATATCACCAGGGATTATAACAGGTTGTCCGACATCCCGATACTTCTTAGGAATTTCCTTCCTACCGGGTTCGAAAGCCCTTGTCGCACCCTTACGGTGAACTATCAGTTCTTTGTCTTTACCATCCACTCCATGAACTTCTTTCTTAGCCACGTTGTGACATACGTCATAGATCATGTTCATATCCAAGTCTTCTGCACTCTGTCCGAAGATATGTTCAAAACTCTCTCTTACCCAATGTAGGATCAGCTGTCGGTTGGTCCATGCATAATTCGCACCACAGTTCATAGCTGCGAAGTAGTCACGTCCTTCTGGAGAGTCGAAAGGTGCACATGCTAGCTGTTTATCAGGTAGATCGATTTTGTACTTTCTGACTGCACTCTCCATCTTCTTGATATAATCTGTAGCTATCTGGTGACCACATCCCCTAGAACCGGTGTGTATCATAGTGGTGATCATCCCTTCTTTAAGGTCCATGGCGTCTGCGGCCTCTTTATCAAATATCTTTTCGACCTTCTGAACTTCCAGGAAATGATTACCACCGCCTAAAGTTCCGAGCTGGGGCGCCCCTCTATCTTTTGCTTTCTTACTCACCTTCTCAGAGTTTGCACCTTCTAGCCTTCCATTATCCTCTATACGTTTCAAATCTTCTTCCCAACCATATCCTTTTTCAACAGCCCATTCTACACCATAATCCAAGGCTGTTTCAAGTTCACCCGTTTCCAAACGGACCTTACTCTTTCTACCTACTCCAGCGGGTACATTGTCGAACATCTTGTTGATAAGTTCTTTAAGGTTTTCATGGACCTCTTTTTCACCAAGATTCGTCTTTACTAACCTCACGCCACAATTGATATCATAACCCACTCCCCCGGGAGAAATTACACCATCTTCAGCATCCATAGCGGCTACACCTCCGATGGGGAATCCGTATCCCCAGTGTATATCAGGCATGGCTTTTGAAGGTCCGACTATGCCTGGTAACGTGGCTACATTAGCTACCTGTTCCGGCGCATTATCACTCTTAATAGAATCGATTAGTTCATCATCAGAGAATATCCAACCATCCGCTCTCATCCCTTGTTTATAACTCTTAGGTATCCTGTAAACGTATTTACTCTTATGTTCAATAGGACCTGTCCATCTTCGACTCATGATTCATCACGATGTTACAATGTAGGGTAGCCGTATTGAATCTTACGGTATCTATAAGTCATGTATCATCATCCAGTATTTTAACTATCTTCTCAGCGGTTTCGGGTCCTATACCTTTGACTTCCTGAAGTTCTTCTGCATCCGCTTGAAAAACGGCTCTGACGTTCCCGAAATGGTCGAGTAACCTCTCCGCCAATGTGCCAGAGATCGACGGGAGTCCTTCGATTATGAATTTCTTATGGTTGATAGTCGACATAGATTCTTTGTCCTTCCTTACCGAAGTGGACTTTTTGGCACTTTTTCTTCTCGACAATAATGCGCTGATAAACGATGCGGTTTCCTCTTCACCCTTTGTAGATATGATAGGTATCTTAAAGTCAGAAACTATAGATGCCAAAGCACCATATACCGCGTTATCGCTGATGTTCCTTTTTTGATGCAGTCCTTCCCCTTCCAATAAGATAATCGGATGTATGTACTGTTCTTTCAGGGATTTTGCCTGGGAAAAAAGTCTACCGTCTATGAGCGATTCAAGAAAATCCTCCACTGATTTCCTTTCGACGGCTGTATCCTCAGATATAATATAATCGCCGATGGAAAGCTGGGCTGTATTGATCTTTATACCTTTTTTGGAGATCTCGGTGGCAACTTTACTATTTTGCTCGCGCGTGTCAATTGTAATAGATGGGACCTTTTCCTTACCTTCCCCTTCCTTCTTTTTCTGCTCCCCTATCTGTTCTCTTGATCCCTCATCTTTCCCTTTAAAATCCATAAGTGATCTCTGGTCATCATTTTTTCTCTCACCATCAAACCTCTTTTTCTCTTTTGAAAGCTGTTTTTTACTCTTCTTTTTGACGACTTTGAACTCGTTCTCTTTTCTCTTCATGGATTCACCTATACTGACTTTATCTGAAAGATCTTTTTTCAGGAGTTTCAGATTCCTATTCATCTTTTTCTCTTTATTTTTACTGGACCAGTAATAAGCTTCATCACGGGTTTTCTTAGTTATCAATATGGAGACCTTTCCCTTTCTCTCCCTAGCAGTCCTTCCTCTTCTCTGGATGGTCCTGATCTCCGATGGGACGGGTTCGTAAAACACCACTAGATCGGTTGCCGGTATATCCAACCCTTCTTCACCGACACTAGTGGCGACTAAAACGTTATATGTACCGTCTTCAAACCTTTCGATGGCTTTCAACTGTTCTTTTTGTTTCAACCCTTTATCTCCTTCTTTATCAGCCTGGCCTACGAATCGTATAGGCTTAACACCCTCCTCTTCAGCTAGTACTCTAGTCAACTTCTGAGCAGTATTTCTGTAGTTGGTGAAAACTATGACCCTTGAATCCGGTTTCTTTCTTAACTGATTATTCACTATCTCCACGGTTTTTGGGATCTTCGGGTGCTCTTCGTCAAAATTTTTCATTAAAGCCAGGACTTCATTCATCTCATTGGAGTTCATTATCCTTCGAGAAGCCTTGGAGCCACCACGTGACTCAGCCTCGTTCTTCAACTTATCCAAGTAATCTTTCAAAACCTCTGGACCCTGTGTTTCCGCTTGGTCTATAGCATGGTCTATCTTGAGTGCCGAGGCCGCGATACTAGCGGCGTTATACAATCTGGGGTCACCGTCAGAGTGCAATCGACCCTGTATCTGATTACTGGCCTCGATGATTTTCTTACGAGATAACCTTTTTGGATTTTTACCTTCTAGGAATCCATACTTCTGAAGTTTTTTGATATCCCTTATCAGGATATCTTTTAACCTATCAACGACTCTCCTATGTTTCCTCGGTAACTTCACGTCGATCCACTTGATATCCATCTTCTGAACGTGATTCACCACATCCGGGTCGTATTTGGTCCGGATCTCAACATTCTCAATATCCAGTGTCTCACATACAGAGGTTATGTGTTCGGTTTCACTCCCAGGTGAGGCCGTCAAACCCAAAACAAGTCCGTCCCTTTTCTTATACTGTTCAGCGATGTAAACGTACGAGTAGCCTCCCACTGCCCGGTGTGCTTCATCGAAGATCACCATCGATACATCATCCAACGAAATACGTTGAGCCATAAGATCGTTCCTGATTACCTGAGGTGTGGAAACTATGACGTCGGTGTTTTTCCACAGTTCTTCTCTCTCTTCTGGTTTCACGTCCCCGGTGAATACTTCTGGCTCGTCGAGTTCAAGCAGTTCCTTTATATCCTGAGCATGCTGGTTGACTAGAGGTTTCGTCGGAGCGAGAAAAAGTATCTTTCCATCCGGTTTTTCATACTTAACTTCCGCCATAACCAAGAAGGCGATTATGGTTTTACCCATGCCGGTTGGAATCACCACTAAAGTAGAATTATCCTTAGCAATATCGGCGATATTGGTTTGGTAAGCCCTTTCTTCTATCGCCTTATCTTTTATAAGCGGATGCTCATAATATGACACAGTTACCCATCACCTTTCGTCGCATAATTTACAAACCTAGATTCTCATCTAGCTGACCTTCCATCTCTTCACCCATAGCTATCTCTTCTTCCCATTCGTCTAAGGTGTCTAAAATCTCCTTCAATTTTTTCAGGCAGTCTATACAGATCCACTTTTTCCCTATCTCCTTACCCGCTAATTCCTTGTAAGCTATCCTTTCGCAGAGATGACAGTGATGCATATCTTCAGTTCTGTGTTCTGCATAGGCTTCCATCCTTTTACCTTCTAGAAGACTGTTCATAAGTTTTTCTCGGATATCATCTTCCTTTTTTTCCTTTTCTTCTGTTTCTTCTTCCAGCGTACCACCTATAACCCATAATTATGCCCTCTATATTTAAATCATCCTCATAGACCCCGGTGAAAATGGAGCGAGGAGGAATTTCAAAAAATCATTTATATACAAGTTATATTCATAAACCATCATGAAACTGGTATTTCTGGGAACCGGCGGAAGCTACCCATCGCCTAAAAGGAACGTAGCTGCTATCGCCGTGAAATATGAAGGTGATGTGATACTTTTCGACTGTGGTGAAGGGACGCAGCGCCAATTCATGCGTTCTTCTCTTTCTTTCATGGATACTAAAAAGATATTCTTAACTCACTTTCATGGGGACCATTTTCTTGGATTACCTGGGCTTATCCAGAGTATGAATCTTAACGATAGGGATAAAGAACTAGAGATATATGGTCCTAGAGGCACTCCAGAGATCTGCAAACAGTTGATAAGCATGGGGTATTTCCGACCGAAGTTCCCTGTTAAGATCGCTGATCTTGAGCCTGGCGCCGTTATGCGGTATCACGGTTATTCCGTGGAGACCGTCACAGCAGACCATAATGTCCCTTCTCTCGCTTATATCTTCAAAGAAGATGATAAAAAGGGTAGATTCGATAGAGAAAAGGCTTTAGATTTGGGTATTCCTGAAGGTCCATTGTTCAGTCGACTTCATAAGGGTGAACCAGTTGAAGTCGATGGGAGAGAGATATACCCCGATCAGGTAGTTGGAGCTCCCAGGAAGGGTAAGAAGATAGTTTATACAGGTGATACCAGGCCCAGTGGTGAGATCTGTGATGCCGCGGAGAACGCGGAGATTTTGATACATGATGCGACTTTAGATTCAGAGAAATCCGAGATAGCGGTAGAGCGCGGACATTCTTCTGTCAGACACGCAGCTGAAGTAGCTAAAAAAGCGGATGTAGGTAGGTTATTTTTGTTCCACATGAGTCCACGATACGAGAATGCTAAAGTGTTGGAAAAGGAGGCCAGGGAGATATTTAAAGATACGATCATCCCCTCGGATCTCTCAGAATATGATTTATAAAGTATGCGAAAATGATAAAAACTAAGAGAGATACTCCTCAATAGTCAGACCATGAAGAACTTTGTAGAAACCATATCCAATATGAAGAGGGACCTCGACCCGACCAAGATGATACTTTTTACGGAGTCTAAAAAATTGATGGACGAAATACTGGATAGGATCCAGGATGTAGAACTGATCGTCACTACCAGTAAACCACCTTTATCAAAATTATTACAGAAGAGCAACGTTCACATAAGGAAATTGAACTATCCTCCAGAGATAGGTATCAATGTTCTAACCCAGGCTAAGGATATAGTTTTGTCCTGCATCGCTGAAGGTCTTATGGATAATTCTGATCGAGTACTTTTTGTTATATCTACAGATATTGATACCATCCTTTCATTTGATATCAAGGATATAGGTGTTGCGAATCTAAAAGAAAGGGTAGGGAACAGGGTGGATATAAAAGTGTTAGAAGCCGCATTCAATATAGGTTCAAATATAGTCAGGGAAGGTAAGGAGGGCATGCCTACAGGAGCATTGTTGATATTGGGGGATTCAAATAGGGTTCTTAGGCATACTAGGGACAGTATACGAGATCCATTAGAGGGGTGTCAAAAGTCGGACTTGAACATCAAAGATAGGTCCAACTGGAACACTATCAAAGAATTTTCCATGCTGGACGGAGCATTCGTTATCGATGAAGAAGGTTATCCAAGGTCAGCGGGTAGGTACGTTATGTTCAGTGAGAACACACTTGAATCCGTTGAGGAAGGATATGGTGGAAGGCATTTAGCGGCTGCATCTATAACCGAGGACACGAAGGCACTGGCAGTCGTGATCTCTTCAGAAGGTCCCATCCGGATCTATAAGGATGGAGAGTTGATATACGACGTTAAATCTGTATGAAGCATTTTATGCGGTATTTTATGCGGTTAAGAAATATATTATACGATGATATACTCGATTATATCTACTTGCTTTTACCAATACTATTTATACTATGCGTTAATGAAAAATAAATAGAGAATATAAAAGGTAGGTATGATGAAATTGAATTTCTTAGGAGGGGTGTCGAAAGTCGGCCCCTTATCGATGGTAATGCATCAAAATGATATGACTTTAATATTCGATCACGGTATGCTTCCAGCCGATCCACCAGAGTATCCTATGAGGTCACCGTTAGTGGATATGGCTTTTTTGTCACATTCACATCTTGACCACTGTGGGATGATCCCAGCTTTAGTAAGACAGAATGATGTAAAAGTGATGACCACGCATCCCACCCTCGAGGTCTCTGAACTGTTATTATACGATAGTTTGAAGATAGCTAATATAGAAGGATATCCAAAACATTATGAAAAAGCGGACATCAAGAGGACGAAAGCCGCCTTCGATATGATGGGGTACAGTTCTAAAAGGGAAATCGGTGGTCTAGAGATAGAGATACATTCGGCTGGACATATACCCGGTTCGAGTATGTTCGAGATCAAAGGTAAAGAAAACACTTTGTTTACTGGGGACATCAATACTAAAAATACAAGACTTCTATGGGGGACGAGTCCCGTAGAATGTGATAATTTGATATTAGAGTCTACTTACGGAGGGGAGGAACACGATGATAGGCTCGAGACCGAAAAAGCTCTTTTGGATAAAGTCGATGAAACTTTGGAAAGGGGAGGACAAGTGATAGTACCGGTTTTTGCGGTAGGTAGAACACAGGAGATATTGATGGTTTTAGACGATAGAGGTTACGATGTATGGTACGACGGGATGGGAAGGACCGTCAGTCGTATATATCAGAATCATGAAGGGTTCGTACGGTCGGTCAAATCGCTCCGTAAAAGTATGGATAATGCCAATCAGGTGAAATCGAACTCAACTAGAAAGCAAGCTATGGATGCTGAGGTCATAGTGACTACCAGTGGTATGTTAGAAGGAGGTCCAGTCCTGAGTTATCTACAGAAGATCAGGCGTGATCCGAAGAGCTCAATACTTCTTACAGGTTATCAGGTAGAAGGTACCAATGGGGATATGTTGATGAAAAACGGTATGATCAGAGACAGAGGAGCAACGCTACCTGTGGAGTGTGAAGTGCACAAATACGATTTTTCAGCTCATGCTGGGCATTCCGAACTGGTTGAGTTCGCAAAGGGTTGCGACCCCGAGAAGATAGTGCTTATGCATGGTGATCAGAGAGAAGCACTGGCCGAAGATCTAGATGAATTTGAGGTATACATGCCTGATGAAGGCGAAACTATAGAACTGTGATCCGAGATGCTAAGATGGTTGTAGATACAGAGGATTTTGCAAAAGGAATCTTTGAACATCTAAATGCTGTAAAATAATAGGAGTTGATGGGTTGATAGCGGATCTCTCGATAATAAGGTTCGTGATATGCTTTGTTTTCCTGGGGATAGCGGTTGTAAGCGACGTAAGAACACGAAAAGTTCCCAACACACTGTGGCTGATTATGGCTCCTATAGCCGCCCTTGTCCTGGCATTCGATCTTTATACGAGAGGTGTCGGTTGGAGATATTATCTTATATTCATCCCCATCGGATTTTTTCTTGTTGAAGCCCTGGTAGAAAGGCCGCCATTACTATCAGAAGGCAAGATGAATATTTTGATTATGGGATGGTTCATGCTGCCAGTCATCACAGTAATATACATGCTATATTCGATAGAAAGTGCCATGCTTTTATGGTCTCTGATATCGATATTGGTTATGATGGCAGTGGCTTTCATTCTGTACTATTTTGCCATAATCTATGGAGGGGCTGATGCTAAAGCTGTTGTAGTTCTAGCAGTACTATTCCCATTTTATCCGGAGATCCAAGGTCTTACTCACTGGGGTGGTGATCCAGCCATGTTGGAATTCATGGAAGTTTTCTTTCCTTTCTCATTTGTGATATTGCTGAACGCTGCTTTGTTGACTCTTCTTTTATCCATATATTACTTCGCTTTGAATTTAAAAAATGTGGATTTAGGGTTCCCCGAGATGTTCTTTGGCTATAGGATGGACATCGATGATATCGAAGACTCTTTTGTATGGCCTATGGAGTATTATGAAAACGGTAAGAGAAATGTCAAACTTTTTCCAAAGGGGATGAGCGATGGTGCCTTAGAATCTTTAAAAGAAAAGGGCAGAAGAAGAGCATGGGTCAGTCCGAAGATACCGTTTCTCTTACCCATGTTCCTTGGTTTTTTGATATCCTACATAATCGGCAATCCTTTCCTTTACATTTTCGAATGGATAATCCCGTGAGAATCATCGATATCAGGGTTCCCTTGAGAACAACAGGACTGGGACCGGCGAAAGTCTAGTGACTTCTTTAGCGGTACTCCCGAGTATCATCTCTTTGATAGTACCTTTTCCTCGATTAGGTAAACAGATCAAGCTCGCCTCCTCTGATTTTGCAGTTTCTGAGATGGCTTGGGAGGCGGTTCCCTCGGTCACTTTGAGATATACGTTCTCGAGGTATCCTAAGTTTTCGAACCTCCTCTTGATCTTTTCCAATTCAGTCTTTCTATTTTTCTTTTCCTCCTTCAGCTCCCTTTTGGAACCACTGCTCTCGATAACGGAGAGTAAGATCATCTCATTCATGGGCATTTTTGTATTGTATATACGTGAGAGCAGTTTTTTTGAATCCCCTGAAAGATCTGTCGGAAAGAGAACTTTTTTTGTTATATCATCGACTCTATCTGAATGCTTGACCTTCTCAATAAATACCGGAGTAGTAGCCTTTCGGATAATATCGTAAGCCGTCCCTCCTAAAAAGACGTTTTTAATCACCCCTCTGCCGTGGGAACCTATGAGTATCACAGCGTTTTCACCGCTGGCGAAACTGGTGAGTTCATCCGCTGGAAAACCGAGTCTTACATCGGTCTTTACCGAATGAAAACCCATCTCTTTGACCTTTCTCTTCACATCTTCCAACCTTTCCCGGCGGTTCTCTTTGACAGTAGGACCATATGTACCCCCTCTCGTGATATCGACTACATGCGTAACGATCACATCTTTGACTCCTAATTTTTTGAGTTCTAGGAGTCGGTTAAGAAGCTTTTCTGATTCTTTTGAAAAATCATAGGCTAGTACCAATTTCTTCGGTAACATCAATTACATTAGGGTTTTAGAGATATTTATACCTTTGATATTTTAGGTGACTACCGATCATCATCCGTCCTTTCAGGCTCTAATTGACCATCTTCATGTATTCTTTCAAAGGTATTGCTTTCATATCCACTTCCATCGTCCCATTCATACGGACGGTGTTGATATCTTTCCTCACCGACGGTAGGTCTCTCTTCTTCCTCGTATGTATCTTGAACTTCCTGATCTCCTTTTACTTTCAACCCTACGATAGAGATCAATATAACTGTAGCTATGACGACTGCAAGTATCCACCAGTAATCTAATAATAAGTGTGGATCACGTTCACTTTCTAATGTTTGATCTTGGAAGGCGTATATATCTCCTTCCGTGGTAGAAATGTATATCGTTCCAGAATCAGAGATTTGTGGGAAATAAGTCACATTCTTTTCGAATTGATGTTCCCACATTAAAGTGCCATCAAGGTCAAAAGCATAAGTGTCTTCCACTTTTAGCATTTCACTACTTAAGTTATAGTTTCCAAAAATTATTCTTTTATTATCCACTATCTCCATCAAGGGATGAAAACTTTGGCTCATATCATCTATTTCCACTGTAGTATTCCATCGTTCTTCCCCATCTTCCGATATTTCACTTAAAGTAAGATTTTGATCGTCCGAAGATGCTAGAACAAATATTCTTTCGTCTATCACCTTGAAATTTCTAATGTTTTCTAGATTTGTGAAATTACGAGACCAGATGATTTCTTCCTCTGCGTTTAATTTGTACATGGTCTTGTCATTTAGCAAGTAAATATCTTCTTTAACAAAATCAGAATCGATCCTTCTGAAGGACTCTTGTTCTTCTATTTCTCTCTCCCATTTTAACTCTCCTTCAGGCGAGAAACAAATAATCTTGTTATCTTCAATACCCCAACCTTCTGTTACTCCTATCAGATTTCCATCAGGACCTATCCTTGTATTATATGAGAAGGCGAAACCTAGGTCTGTTTCCGTCTGCCAAAGCTCTTCTCCTTCCTCTGATATCTTGATTATTTGATCTTCGGATAAAATAAATACACTGTTGTCCTCACCGACTATGTATCCAACTGAGTACGGGTCGGAATCTAAGGGTTTTTCCCAGATGGTTGTTCCATCTTCAAGGTCGATAAGATGCATTTTGAATTCCGTAGTTTCCTCGTTTCTTAAATATGTAAGAATATAACCATCGATATTCCTTGGACGTTCTACTCTACGGTTATACAAAGTTTCGTTAAATTCTCTACTCCAACGGATCTCTCCATCGCCCTCTAGAAAATGTAAAGTGGTTTCATTCATAGCTAAAACCTGATCACCTTCTACAGCCGCTACCAAAATTTGATCCTCGCTTAAATTAACATTCCAAAGCGGTTCTTGACCAAATGGTGAATCTTCTTCAGGTTCGGCTGAAGTCTGAGAAACATTTACTGCAGGTACCACGACCACTGAAAGCAACAATAATGTTGAAATCAATATCACAGCTTGCTTTTTCATCTTATCCCGAGAGATGAATATTAGTGTGTATATTTATTTTTTCGGTTTTCCAGCAGAACATTGTACTAAATTTGTATCCCTCCCTTTTATATAGTTTCGATATTTCAATTCTAGCAACTAGGTCATTTTTATTAAAACTAATACAGTTACTGGATTAAATCGCAAACTATTTGTTCCTGTTTGGCTGGGTTTTTAAGCGTATGGTTGCAGGGTCGATTCTAATGAAGCTATTACCACCATATAAAATGAAAAGCTATTTATATGGGATACTCTTCGAGCGTGATTGGAGACCATCTCCATGCAGGAAGGAAGCCGAGAAATTTCAAAACGGTCTAAGCTGTGTTCAAGGTTCTCCAGTAACAGTACTTTTTTTGATAATTTCACCGTCAGTGATGATATGAACTTTCTGCGAAAAATGTAAGTCTATTAGAATATATGTAACTATAGGTAGGGAAATATATGAGTGAGAAAAAGGAAGAAAATTCAGACATCGAATGTTGGGATGTTGAAACTAAAAAGAAGAAGGGAGGTGTCTGTTTGATACCTGAAAGGTGCAAGGGCTGTGGGTTCTGTATAGAATTCTGTCCAGTCGGTGCCCTCAAAACATCTGATGACACCACCGAGAAAGGTTATCATCCCCCTGAGATGACAGAGGGCTGTATTTTATGCGGTAAATGTGAGAAGATATGCCCGGAATTTTCGATTTATCTTAAAGAGGAGGATGAATAGAATGATGGAAGCAGGTACTCATTTCATGGATGGAAACACCGCATGTGCGGAAGGAGCTATCGCCGCTGGTTGTACATTTTTTGCCGGTTACCCGATCACACCTGCGTCAGAGATCTTAGAAAGGATCGCTAACCGTTTCCCGGAACTGCACGGCAGTTACCTCCAGATGGAAGATGAACTGGCCAGCATAGCAGCGATATTGGGGGCTTCTTGGGCCGGAAGAAAAGCAATGACCGCCACCAGTGGACCTGGGTTTAGTCTTATGATGGAGAACTACGGGTTGGGGTTGATGACTGAAACGCCTTGTGTGATAGTCAACGTCATGCGAGGAGGACCTTCAACAGGCTTACCGACTAAAGTCGCCCAGGGGGATGTGAATCAGACTAGATGGGGAACTCACGGGGATGTTGGTGTGGTAGTTTACGTACCATCTTCACCACAGGAGATGTTCGATATGACAATTCAAGCTTTCAACACGGCAGAAAAATACCGGCTTCCTGTGGTTGTTCTGTCTGATGAGATGGTGGCACATATGACCGAAAAAGTCGAGGTACCCGATGTTGATGAGATAGAGATCGTTAACAGGAAGAAACCTAGAGATCCGCCTGAGGAATTCTTACCTTACAGTCCAGATGAGGATCTCGTTCCTCCTATGGCGAACGCAGGAGATGGGTATTCAGTTCACGTTACGGGTTTAACTCACGATGAAGAGGGACATCCTTCAGTTGATGAGAAAACCCAGAATATGCTGGTTACAAGACTCATAGATAAGATCAGGAAGAATGCTGACGATATATTAGAATACGACGAGTACAAGATCGAAGATGCAGAAAAGGTGATAGTAGCTTACGGAAGCGTATATAGAGCGGCGATCGAAGCTGTGGATATGGCTAGAGAGAAAGGTCATAAAGTAGGGTTAATAAGGCCGAAAACTATCTGGCCTTTCCCCGAGGAAAGGATATATGACCTCGCCAAAGAAGGAGTCGATTCATTCCTAGTAGCTGAAATCAACTTCGGTCAGATCGTCTTCGAAGTGGAAAGATGTACCGCGGGAGCTGCTCAGACGTATTTAGCACCAAAGATGGGCGGCAGTATCCACACCCCTGAAGAGATATTGGAAAGAATAGAAGCTATCGAAGAGGGAGAGATCCCTCCTTTTAAGGAGTGATATATATGAGTATAAGAAAAAGTAGAGATTGGTTCTCACCGGATTATATGGATCAAAAACCGGCCAAAGGAGCTGCTTACGGTAAACATCCGCTTGATGGATATCTGAGAAAAGATAGGATCCCGCATATATGGTGTCCTGGCTGTGGTTTAGGAGTGATATTGAACTCATACCTTAGAGCTTTAAAGGATTCCGAGATCGCTCCGGAAGAGACCGCTGTTGTTTCGGGTATCGGATGCAGTGGTAGAGCTGCCGGATATGTTGATGTAGATTCATTCCACGTTACACACGGTAGAGCGATACCCTTCGCCACTGGTTTGAAAGTCGGTAACCGTGACCTAGTAACTACGGTTTTTAGCGGAGACGGGGACCTTTTTGCAATAGGCGGCAATCATTTTATCCATGCTGCTAGGCGGAACGTCGATTTCAACGTTATCTGTGTCAACAATTTCAATTACGGTATGACCGGTGGCCAAGCCGGGCCGACTACACCCACTGGTGCTGAAACTTCCTCGACTCCCTGGGGTGGATTCGAGCAGCCGTTCAATTTACCTGCGGTTGCAGCTGGAGCGGGGGCTGTTTATGTAGCTCGGTGGACCACTTACCACGTAGAACAGCTTCTAAAATCCCTAGAAAGGGCTTTAGAAAAGAAGGGATTTTGTTTCATAGAAGTACTTTCACCGTGTCCGACCGGTTATGGTCGTAAAGTGGGTTTGAAAACGGGTAAGAAAACTATGAACCATTTCAAAGAGAACAGTGAGGTAGACCATGATGCAGACCTTGCAGATGTAGCTTTGGACCCTGAGGATCCCAACTCCAAGATAATCGTAGGTAACTTCGTCGACAGAGAAGCTCCTACATACCAGGACGAGCGTGGAAAGGTCTTCGAAGAAGCTAGAGAAAAAATGGGGGTGGAATGATGAAAAGAGAGATACGCTTCTCAGGGTTTGGCGGCCAGGGTATCATATTGATGGGGCACATCCTCGGGAAAGCCGCTGTATTGGATGGTAAAGATGTAACGTTGACCAAGAGTTATGGACCTGAAGCTAGAGGTGGGGCCTGCAGTACAGATATCATCGTTGGGGATAGTCGGATACACTATCCTCAAGTAAGAAAACCAGACGTTTTGATATCCATGTCACAATCCGCTCTAGATACTTACCTTCCCCAACTCGGGGAAGATGGTACATTGATCATAGATACCGGACTGGTAGAGACTGAACGTGAACACGTGGGTTTACCAGCTACAAAGATAGCTGAAGAAGAATTGGGTTTAAGGATGGTTGCCAATATAGTCATGTTGGGCTACTTCACCGCTAAAACCGGATTCGTCGGTAAAGAAGCTGTAGAAGAAGCCATCGCTGATCTAGTTCCAAAGGGCACGGAAGAGAAGAACTTGAAAGCCTTCAACATGGGATACGAAGAATGTAAAGAGTGATCTAACAAGGATCGATACCGTCTTCTTCTAGAGTGAAGAGGTAGAGGGCGAAGGAAGTCAACCAGTGTGAGCCCCGGTAATCTCTAGAAAAGGTCTGTTTAAGTCCTTGTACAGCATGACTCTCAGCACTATCTAAGAAAATATCTTTATATCGATGCTCTTCAGGCAGACCTCTACCGATACTTGATAAACACCATGCTTTTGAAAGGTTAAGACCTATTAGATGAAATTTCATCAACTCGTCGAGTTCCACTTTTAACGGCTCTAGTATGGGATGCTCAGGGGAAAGTTCTGGTAGAAACTCGTCCAGCCAATCTACGAATTCTTCCTGATCCAGAACTCTATGCATCAGGTCCGCTTCTACAAGAGAAGGTGAAAGGAAATCCCAGCCTACCGGTTCGTAATCGATGGGGGCGGAAGTATCTTTCATGAAAAATTCTCTTGACTTTTCTTCGACTATAGCTTTCAGATTTTGATTATCCATGATCTCTGCATGATCCCAAAAAGCCCCTAAAGCAAAGGCTGAATTACCATGAGTGCCCCCTCTCAGCGGGTGTTCCTGTTCTAAAAATCTACTCTGTATAAGTTCAAGGATTTTGTTTTCCAAAGGTTTTAGGTTTCTTTTCCATCTATCAGCCTGTTCGTCATCCCATAATTCCAACTCGATCATCAAACGCATGAACCATGCCCAACCGTACGGTTTTTCGAAATCCCTGTTTTCATCGAAGTAAAGCTTTTCTTTTTCCGCCTTTTCTTCAGTGAACTGCTTATCTAATTTCTTAATAATCTCGTTTTTCAGCGGATGATCATCTAACAATCTCAGCTGTCGGATCAAACTCCAGTGACTGTGAACTGCCGAGTGCCAGTCGAAGCAGCCATAGAATATGGGATGCTGTTTTTTAGGGGTTGTAAATGAATCAGGACCTGAGACTGAGTAAACAAAATGTGGGAACTCTTTTTCGACGCAATTTAAACATGATCCTGCGAGTTTCTTCGTAAGTCGTGAATCTATCCAGTCAACCCTTCCTGAAAGGATATCATTGATTTCGTACCTTTTAAGTATGTTTAAACCGGAATTTGAACCGTTTGAGCATGACATAGGTTGAAAACGGATACACTTATTATATGCTTTATGTCAGGTAACCCTTTGTAGATTTATCACTGAGGGATCCAAAGCAAGAATTTCCTACTTACTGTATTTGAATTTATACCACAACAGTAAGAATGTCGGCAGTACGAACACTGCGGCTAGGAATGCGAAGAATATGCTCAAAGCACTCACCTGACCGAACTGCGCTAGCGGTGGTATGATGGCGAATGAAAGTATCCCGAAGCCAATAATAGTGGTAGCTGCAGAACCGAAAAGAGCGCTCCCAGTGTGACTAGTAGAAACACAGAGTGCACATTCGGGATGAGGTATTTTTTCTGTATCTTCATTGAACCTTTCAGTAAGATGTATGCTGAAATCTATACCTAGACCAACGGTTATCGCCGCTATGGTTACTGTAACGGGATTCAACGGGATATCGAAGAAGTACATAGCTCCGAAGGTCCAAGTGATGACGAATACCAGAGGTAAGATCGTAACGGCGCCGAGGAGCGGTCCCTTACCGAGATATGAATAAAGTATGATGAGGATGATCAGTGCTATGGCGAAGGTTATAGCTAAGGTCTGTATCTGGCCTTGGTTGATAGATTCAAAGGTAGATTGGCTCACAATGGGTCCACCGGTGACAAGAACTCTATCTAGGTTAAGATCTTTAAATGGTTCAGCAGCATCTTCCATATCCCCCTGTGTTTCTAATGCTTTCTCCTCATCTTCAGTATCTACAGGTATCCTGATGATAAATCCATCGTACTCCCCATCCTTTCTATTCAAAACTTGACTCGTATCATCTTCCCGGATGTCCATCATCAGGTCGTAAACCTCTGTAACATCGTCTTCTTCGATATCATCCCTTATGACACCCTCCTCATCGACTATATTCTCTCTCCAGAAAGTTTCGAATGTTTCGTTATATTCCGAAGAGCCTTCAGTTGCCATGGAAACCGCTAAGGTATGAGGCGACCTGGGATTTCTAGCCGTCACTGCATATTCACTGTTCATCGCCCGTTCTTGAACAATAGGTATATTTCTGAAAACTTCAGGTTGAGTGATATCACCTTCAACCAAGATATAGACGGTCTCTTCACTGAAATCGAAATCCTCAACAAGCATGTCCACCGTTTCAGTGACCTCTATGTCTTCAGGTAGAAAATCTCTAAAATCGTACTCCGCTTCTAACTGCAATCCTCCGTAGACTCCAGCGGAGGTTATCAATAAAACAACTATCAGAACTGGTATAGGCGTCCTTGCGGATATTGCACCGATACCCAGTCCATTGTTCACACAATCTCTATCGGCTTCACAGAAGGTTTCAGGTTCGCCTATTTTGGCCCAGAATCTATCGCCGAGTGTTTTCTTATCTTTCTTTTTCTCTTTTTTCTTTTCTTCCTTAACTAACTTCTTACCTTTACTTTTTTTACGCTGGTCTATGACTGATTTTGCCGCTGGGAAGAAAGTTAGCATCAGGACGAAGGCACTTATGATACCGACAGAACAGAGTATACCAAAGTGTCTTATCGTCGATATATTAGAACTCACATTGCTCATGAAACCTACGACAGTCGTTACGGTAGTCAACAAGATAGCGAAGCCCACAGTTGCTCCGGTTTTAGTTAAAGCGTCGGATATATCCTCCCCATCTTTCAATTCCTCTTTATATCTAGATGTAAAATGGATACCGTAATCTATACCCAGTCCGATGATCAGAACGGGTACTGTTGTCATCATGGGGTTTCCGAGGTTAAGACCCAAGAGTACTCCTATACCATAAACCCAGATTATCGCCATGACCAGTGATAGAAGGTTCAGTACCGTATCTGTGATATTCCGGTACATCAAAGCTAGTACGACTATCACGAATACGAAAGCTATGGGCATCAAGATGGCGATATTGTTTCCAGAGGCCTCGTTTATCTCTTCATTGATCAATTCGTTCCCGAGCACCCTCAATCTGTATTCACTGGATTCTACATCTCTACCTATGCTCTGTAAAGTTTTTTCTGCATCTAGAACATCTTCGCTCGCTGCATCATCGATGATAAAAACGCTCGTAATCGATTTGTTTGCCCAATGTGTCGAACTATCATAATCATTAGAGAGCAAAAAAGAAAGTATGTCTTCTAGAGGGAAGAATTCGTTTTCGTACAAATCATCCAGCATCTCCGGATGGTATTCGTCGAAATCTAGAACTATTTGCAGTTCTTCTATTTCTATAGTTCCGCCCTCTAGTATTTCTATGATCTCTTCGGGGGTAAGTGAAGCAGCTCTCTGTCTTAATACCTGTTGTGGATCGATATCTTGTTGTGTTAACTGATCACCTTCTTGATATCCCTGGAATTCCTCCAATGCTCTTTGAATGAACATGGTTTGGGCTATCAATCTAGCTGGAGATAAGACACCTGTGGGGCTTTCAGAAGTTGGTTGGATGACCGAGCTGATTTTTTGTGAATTCAATATCTCTTTTTCCAATTCGGCCTGCATAACCAAAGATTCTAGAGCTAATACATTGTTCTCCGCTACCGAGATAACATTGACCTGGTCACCTTCAGCACCGTACTCATCTCTTATCATGCTGTTAGCTTCCGCGATCTCAGTATCCGGCTGAAAATCATCCTCACCAGTTTCCATATCCATCTGGACGGCGAAAATTGAAAGAAAAATTGTTATGAGGACCAAGATAGCGACAAATTTTTTCGGATGTTTTGAAACTTTTTTTTCATATCTGCCTATTAGATTCATATCGAAGTCGACCGACATTCAAAAACTGTTTTATTTTAAATAATTTTTTACCAAAAGGATATTTATCATCATTATTTATTGAGTACATATCAACATCAATTTAAACGGTGTATACAATGTTCGAGATCAAACATAGAGATGGACTAGCACGAATCTGTAGTTTCGAAACAGCCCACGGTACAGTTGAAACTCCTGCTGTGATGCCCGTTATCAACCCTAATAAATTAGTCGTACCTCCGAAAAAACTTCAGGAAGAGTTCGGAGCCCAGGTTTTGATCACCAACTCCTACGTTATCAAGCAAAGCGAAGACCTTCGTGAGAGGGCGTTGAAAAGCGGCCTGCATGAGATGTTAGATTACGACGGACCTATCATGACGGATTCTGGAACTTTTCAAGCCTACGTTTACGGTTCAGTCGATACCGATCCCGAAGAGATATTGAAATTTCAAAAAAACATAGGTTCAGATATCATCACCATACTTGACAGGTTCACCGAACCTGATGATAGTAAAGAACTGGTGGAGGAAAAGGTCAGGGATACACTAGAAAGGGCAGAGGATGCAGTCGATGAATACGGAAAATCCGATATCCATCTTTCACTTCCGATCCAAGGTTCGATATTCACTGAATTGAGAAAAGATGCTGCAGAAGGCATCTCTAAATTGGATGCAGAAGCGGTTTACCCCATTGGAGGAGTGGTTCCTTTGATGGAAGATTACAGGTTCAAAGATCTAGCGGAAGTCATCATATCATCCAAGAAAGGACTGGGACCAAAAGGACCGATACACCTTTTCGGGGCCGGACATCCCATGATCTTCTCACTAGCTGTTTTACTTGGATGTGATATGTTCGATTCCAGTTCTTACATAAAATACGCTCGCCGTGGAGATTTCATGTTTCCGACGGGAACCCGGAAGCTGGAAGATACTTACGAGATAACATGTGACTGCCCGTCTTGTAAAGGTCTTACAATCGAGGATTTCAGAGATATGGACGAAGACGAGAGAACTAAGCTGATCGCAGAGCATAATTTAAGGCAGATGTTCGTCGAGATACGAAAAATAAAACAAGCGATCCGTGATGGGTCTTTATGGGAACTGGTGGAACGAAGATGTCGGAGTCACCCACAGTTGTACGAAGCGTTCGAAGTATTGAAAAAATACTGGAGATTCCTTGAAAGGTACGAACCTAGGAGTAGGAAATCAGCTCTTATGTACACTGGGATGGAAACCCTCGATAGACCGACGGTGAAAAGAGTCCAGGAATGGATAATGAACGAATACGAACCACATTTCGACGGTCCTACGTTCTTATTCAAAGTGAATGAGAACGAGAAACCTTACAACCGTCATCTCATGTTCGAGATATCCGAGATATTCAAAAGGACTGAAGCCAACCTCCTACTTTCAACACCTATAGGTCCCGTACCGATGGAACTGGATGAGATATATCCTATCGCACAATCGATATTCCCAAGAGGTAAAACAGATGAGAAACTCGTTAACGAGTACCTGGAAAAAAGAGGTATAGATGACGTCTTGGTATGGGACGGTATCCAAACTCTCAGTTCCGTAGAGAACGGGGGAGATGCTAATCTAGATGTGATGAGGGTGAAAACCGTTGCGGAATACCAGTTCGGTAAAGGCGCGTCAGAAGTCTTAACGGATGGTCAACTCAGGTTCGTTAAGAATAGAAAAGGCAGGGTCAAGAACGTTAAACTGGATGGGGAGCATATCCTATCTGTTAGGCACTATGACGGGTTCTTCACTTTAAAAACAGAAGGTGCGAGGATATTGAAAGATCATTTCTCTCCTCCGAATCTAAGGGTCAAAGTAGATGACGATAGCGCAGAGTTCAATAAGAAGGGGAGGAACGTATTTTCGAAATTCGTATTAGACGTGGATGAGGATCTCAGACCTGGTGACGAGGCGTTGATAGTCGATAAAAACGACGTTATGGTCGCTGTAGGTAGATTGTTTTTAACTAAAAACGAGATGATGGAATACGATACGGGTATGGCTGTTAGGGTCAGAGAGGGTTTAGGATAGCTCAATCGTCTATGATCTCGATCTTTGAGGAGTCGATCTTTTTGACTGGGTCTTCCTCATCTTCATCATTTACATCAGATCGTTTGACCGGACTCCAGAAGGTAGCTCCACAGGAATCACATTCGGTATCGAACTGATCCACCGGCTTCCCGCAGTCTGGACACTCGAACTCCTTTTCGTCCACAACGAATTGTTCTTCACATTCCGGGCATTCATCATGGTCATCACTCACTGTAGTCCCACAGACTGGACAACTATAGATATCCGTTTCAAATTCTGCGTTGCATTCAGGGCACTTCGTGGATTCTCCATCTACTAACGCCCCACATCTAGGGCATTCGTAATCGTCTTGCAGAACACTCTTTCTGACCTTCATGTGGTTTTTCTCGCCCCATCCTTCATACTCATAAAGTAAGTAAAATATGATAAGACCGAATGAGATTATCACTATTAATAGAGGGACATACTGCAATTCAAGTATAGATAGAATACCGGACATCAACTGGAATAATTTGAAGTTTATATTTAACAGTTATGTTTTGTTATGAATGTATGTTTTGTTATGAATATTAGATTTTGAATGGTACACATCTCTAAACTTTTTACAGTCTTTTAAAACCCAAGATTTAAATCAACCTATTGGAATTTAGGATAGATAAAATGTCTAGAACCTTTGTTTATCTTACAGTACTTGTAATGCTTTTAGGTTTTTTTAGTATGAATGGAAGGGTTCTTGAAGGAGGTGGTGATGAAGAAAAAATCGTCATCACGATAGATGAATCGGAGCTAGACGAACGGTATACCTTTCCCGGGCACGACCCTTTTATCGAGTCTATGGCCGAGGAAGTGAAAAATGGGAATGTATATGACTACCTAGATACGCTTCAAAATTTCGAGGATGAGGACGGGACTAGAACTCGAACAACCGGAACTGCTGGTTTTGAAGATGCAGCATCGTGGGTTTATAATGAATTCGAATCTTACGGTCTGGAGGTACAATGGCAGAATTTTACGATTTCTCAAGGTGATAGTTCCAATGTCATCGCAGTCCTTCCCGGTACCAACCCCGACCTAGAACCTGAAACATTTATCATCGGGGGACACCTGGATAGTATAAATAGTGGAGGAGGAGAGGCCCCGGGTGCAGACGATAATGGAAGTGGGATATCGCTCGCATTAGAAGCGGCTCGGATAATGTCACAGTATTCTTTCGAGCGGACCATACGTTTTGCTACGTGGGGAGCTGAAGAGCAGGGACTGCACGGTAGTGAGCATTATGTTGAAAACATCGATCCAAGTGTAGAAGATGTTCAGGGTTATTTCAATTATGATATGATAGGGTATGCGGATCCAGATACGCTTGCTATGGATCATACGCTTCATGCAAATACTGAATCCGCATGGATGCTTGATTATCAAAGTGATGTTAAAGAGGACTATGAGATACCTCTAAATTTCACATACGAATATGATAGTTCGGAAACACGGTCTGATCATGCTAGTTTTTGGAACGGTGGGTATGAAGCTATGTTAGCGATAGAAACCGAATTCACACCTAATTACCATACTGAGGATGATATCTTAGATAATCTCCATGTACCTATGGTAGCAAATCTTACAAAACATTCTATTGCTACTGTAGCTCATCTTGCTGAACCTATCAAAGGTGATGCTCCTTCTATCTCACTCCTCAACCCTACGGGTGGTGAAACATTCATTGAAGGTAACGATGAAGAGATCAGCTGGGAGACCTCTGAAGTAAACGACCCTATAGATCACATCAACCTTTACTATAGCGTAGATGGTGGAAGTGATTGGGAAACGATCGAAGCTGAATTAGAGGATACGGGCAGTTATACCTGGAACGTACCCAATGAGGATAGTGAAGAGTGTCAAGTGAAAGCTGAAGTTGTAGATGAGGTAGGCCGTACCAATGAAAGTGTAAGTGGTGATTTTACCATACAGGGTACACCTCCGGCACCGCCGGAGAACCTGAATGTAGAACACAATGGCCGATCAGTCCAGGTTCTGTTCGAAGACGATGTATCGGAAGACTTAGGTTATACCACAGAAGTGTCCGATGCAGAAGCCAGCGAATGGGGCATAAGACAGCACGGTTCAGCAGTAGGAAGTAACTCATGGGATTTCGGTGATGGTGAATTTAACAAAAACGGAGATTACGGGATGTTGAGCTCTTTGACAACACCCGAGATAGAGATACCTGCGGAAGCTGACGAGGAGTACGGAGTTAATTTCACTTTCCAGCATTGGCGAGATTTCGGAGATACGAGTTTATATGATGGAGGTAATGTCAAGATATCTACCGATGGAGGAAGCAGTTGGTCGGTTATAACTCCTGAAGAAGGTTACGACGG
>JAWOGF010000070.1:0-9072 GCA_046497075.1 Candidatus Saliniplasma sp. | reverse complement strand
GGTGAAGAGTACCTAACTATAATATGTACACCGATCATCCCTATGATTATCGCTGTGAAGATTATTTTGAGGACGGTAAAATCTTTGAGTAGTAATTGATTCGTGATAATGTTAAAATCGGTAGCCCCACCTCTATCCAGTAGGAAACCGAATGCAGTGCCGATGAAGAAACCGATGACGAGCTGTTTTTTCCTGTTGTCGTGAAGTCCTTCAAACATCTAGATAACCCCTCCGTAAAGTAAAAAAGCAGTCAGTATCCCACCAATGAAGAAAAACAAGAATGCCAACCAGCTGCTCAGTGCAAGCTGTATAGTCCCGCTTATGCCGTGGCCGCTTGTACATCCACCGGCCATACGAGCACCAAAACCAAGTAGTATACCTCCTATTAGAGCACCTATTAATCTGATAATATAGCTTGAACCTATGGTCTCTTCCCATACCAGGGGTATCATCTCGATTCTGAAACTTCCAGATATGATCGAAGACAAAAAAGCACCGATAACGACTCCGAGTACCAGCATCCATTCCCAATCTATTTTCGGTACGAATTTTTTGTAGTATGGTTTCTCTTCTACCTTTTTCCCTCTAACAAACTTTTCCAACATCCCGAATGTCCTGGCATATGCGGTAGAACACCCTATAGCTTTGTTAGATAATATAAAGCTCAGCCATACCAGTACTCCGATACCTGCCCCAACGATGTACGGCGACCATAAATCATCTGTTAATGGATTCATCTTGATCCTCTAATTAATTATATTTGACATCATATATGACACTTATCGATGCAGTTCTGATAGGATTTATGATAATGAGAACTTATGCTATATCTGTAAAACTCTTTTATCCACACATCTACGAACAGTGTAAACGACGGGGGTGAAATGTTTCATCCAGAAATTTCCACCCTTTATGTTAGCTGATTCCCCTTCGACATACAAGCGATCCAAATCTTTTTCCTTAGCCCAATCAACGGCTTTTCGTAACAAAGCAGTGCCAATACCCTTTCTACGAAAATCTGAATCTACATAAGCTCCAGCGATACGTCCAGTTTTCTTATCCGCAAAAAGTTGTGTTTCAGCATCATCGATTTTCAGGTGTATATAGCCCACTGGTTCCCCATCGATAAAGGCTGCTATAAAATCGCCTTCTACCTTCTCATCAAAGTCTCCATTGTCTTCTATTACCCAAAATAAAGGTGCCTTTTCGTAATACTGCATCTCTTTTTTATGCAATTTTTTGATCGAAGAAATCGAGTGAATTTTACGTACTGATATATCATGACTACTCTTTTCCGGCATGGAAATGTCCCGCATCAACTCAAAATGTGTCATTCCGAATCCCAACCTGAAAAACTGAAATGAAAGTGCATGATCACGTGCCCAGAAGCTAAAAATATGAGAAAAGTATCGATTTTCCACCCATATCATCGACAATTCTTCGTACATCTTCTGATATATCATATCCCTTCTTTCTTGAAGCGAGGAGTGAGAGTAAAGTCCTAAAGAAAATGCTGTTCGCTCACCCATGAAATTATCAGCAGTCCATGTTTCTATCATATATCCTATTAATCTGTCATCATCAAAGGCTGCTACTCCAGGATTATCAGATCTATCTGACAATTTAGAATGAACAAGTTCGTAAAGATCATCCTTTTCAGGTATGAGCGAAAGATTTTTTCTCTGTTCAGCATACGATTTAACAAATAAATTAGCCGCCTCCGGGATATGGTCTTCGCTGAATTCTTTGATAATATACATTATTATCCGTTCCTAAATAATCTGAATAACAAAATAAACTTTCCTATCTATACTATTAGCGTTAATTATTAATGTATTTGATACATTCTCATTATACAAGGTGATGAAACATAGATCCCTTTGCTATAATGCTGATAGGAATATATTCCATATGCCTCTGGGGATACCATTATACATACTTCTTAGTCACAGGAAGGAAAGATGTGATCACTCGTCGAAATATGATCAATGAATCTATAGTGAGTTGGTTCGAGATAACCCTCAAAGAAAAGGACCATATCTTGATGATCCATCAGCTTCGGAACATGATAATGTCGGTAACATTTTTAGCCACCACTGCAGTACTACTAATCGGTTTTCTTTTTGGTTTTAGCTCTACCTCGTTACCAGGCCCTTTTGGAAACGAAGGATATCCATTCTGGTTGATGATATTCACGTTGATATTTTCGTTCTTTAACCTTTTACTCTGTCTAAGACATTTCACCAGGATAACTTTCCTGATTCGCAGCGCACCAGAAAAACTGGAAGCTATAAGTGGAGAGAAAGCAGATGTATACCTAGGCAATTTGTTTATCAGGGGAAATCGGGAATACACCATGGGTAGAAGAAGTATGCTTTACAGCCTTATCATACTCACGTGGCCACTTCATCCGGTAGTATTTTTAGTTTTAACCATCGGTATGACTGTAGTCTTTGTTTTCAACTATGACTTTTGATAAAATGGATTTGAATAGGCTTAAAGAATGGATCACATATTCTCGCCGTAGGCAAGTGCTGTTGGTTATCGGTATAGTCATTATGCTTATCCTCAGTAGCTTCCTTGTATGGGCACTAACGCCGTTAGGACCTATGGAAGAAGCTCAAGATGCCATGGAATCTGATGAACGTGTGACGGTCAATACCGATAATTGGTTAGTTTTCGAACCGGTGGAAGATGATGTAGATACGGGACTAATAATTTATCCCGGTGCTCGAGTAGACCCTAGATCTTACGCCCCTACCGCTAGAGAGATTGCAGAAGAAGGTTTTTTGGTAGTGATAGCACCCATGAGGCTAAATTTAGCTGTATTATCACCAAATGCAGCCTCGGACGTCATAGACTCGTTCCCAGAACTTGATAGATGGGTGGTGGGAGGACATTCGTTGGGAGGTGTAATGGCGGCTAGATATGCGGAAAATGAAGCAGTCGATGGACTGGTATTATGGGCATCTTACCCTAATGATGATCTCTCAGATTCAAACCTACCCATTATTTCTATCTACGGTTCTAATGACGGCCTAACCACTTTAGAAGATATTGAAGAGAGCAAAGAGGACTTACCACCAGACACAAGATACGTGGAGATAGAAGGAGGTAATCATGCTCAATTCGGTTGGTATGGTGAACAAAGAGGGGACAACGAAGCATCTATCAGTAGAGAAGAACAGCAGGATATCATAGTAAATGAGACCGTTAAATTTCTTAATGAGGGGAATGAGATTGGTTAACAATCATATATCGCTTCTTCCGTCTATCCAGAAACACTCGAAGTTGTATTCCTTTTCCACTTTTTCCATCAAAGCTTGAATACCTAGTATCTCGGTGGCGTAATGACCTCCCATTATCAAAGGTAATCCCATGTCGATAGCTTCGTTATACGCCATGTAGCTCCTTTCACCGGTGATGAACAGATCGGTTCCTTCTTCTTTAGCTAAAGATACTGCACTTCCACCTTTGCCGGTCATTATACCTACTTTTTTCACTTTTCTATCGCCGAGATAGACGGTTGTTTCAGCTTCTAACTTCTCTGACAAAATCTTTGCAACTTCAGAAACCTTTTTCTCTTCTCCGAACTCAGCCATCAGACAAACTTCGGTACCGTTATAATCGAAGAAAGTATCAACGGGTTCCGAACCTACAGTTTTAGCTAAAAGTACATTGTTACCGATCTCTTCATGTACATCCAATGGTAGGTGTGAAACATAAAGTGCCATATCATTTTTCAAAAATAGTGAGATCAATTTGTAGAACTTCTTAGTTATACTTTTAACGCCACCCCATATCATACCGTGATGTGTGACCAGTAAATCGGCATCCTGGTCTACCGCTTTCTCGATGATATCCCTTCGTGCATCTACGGCGAATGCCACTTTTTGAATCGAACTATCAGCATCAACTTGGATCCCATTATGTGTATCATCTTCGATTTGATCTACATTTAAATAATCGTTCAAATCCCTTACCAATTCACTTTCGCTGATCATGTTTTTTGGATGGAAAAAGAGGTATATTTTAATTATCGTTAGTGTACATATTTAGAAAATCCTCTCGAATTTTTAGTCGGCCAAAACTTATAAAGCAAAGTTCTAAAATAATTTGAAAAAAGAGGGAAAACCAATGATCTTTGTAAAGGGTTTGACTAAATGGAAGGAACTATGAACAAGATTTCGGCGGTCACACGGGTATATCACTATCTTCGAATAAAATAAGAGATCCAACCATCAAACAAGCTGAAATTATGACAAGCAGTACCAGATGCCAATAATGCACCACTCCATCCAAGAGCACGGCGTTGTAATCCCAGTAATAAGATATGGTTAAAGGAAGAATAGGCTCTAGACTTTCCAGCATATATCCAGCCATGAAAAGAGCATACTGTACAAGTATAACAGCAAAGCTCGCCCCTATACCTCCTCGAGAATTTTTGAAAAGGACCGCAAATAAGATGGATATCGCGATTATGACCATTAACATCGGCCAGGATATCAAGATGGAAACGAAGAAAGTACGGAACATCATGTCCCCACCCAGTGAATACACTGAAAGAGTCAAAACTAGACCAGAAAGACCAACTAATATTAGGGTAAATACTCCAAGGGCTGCGTATTTCTGTAAAAGGTAATCCATTCTGGAAAGAGGGGTGGAGAAGATGATATCCATCCGGCCTTTCTCGTAATCCCCGGTAACGCTTTTGACCGACAGATAACTCAGATAGACTCCCACTAGCAAGATCCACCAGCTGTAGAGTTCTACCGAGAGATAACCTTCGATCTCATCCAACCGGAGATCTTCTCTTCCAGCAGTGAACATCCTGAAGTAAGGTGTGTCCATCATCTCCTCGAGTTGAGATTTTTTCTCAACGCTGGAAGTTATCCCAACGGGAATCTGTTCACCATCCACTACAGCGATTACTCCAAAGTATCTTTCCTTTTCTGTATCTTTTCGCGGGATCGCTATATTATTATCCGTTGTATTGCCGACCTCCCACGATGTGGCCATATTTGACCTTGTATCCTCTAGAATGATATACTCATCAGCCCCCATATTTTCCCATGAAATATATAAGAGGTCATCATCGACTTCTAAGCTGACTTTTTCTTCGTCCAACCCTAGCCCCTCCTCTTCAAAGGCCTCGCTTACAAACGGATAGAGTTGCGCCATACCTGCGGATATTAGCATTACTATGAGTATGAATATGATATAACCTTTCCAGCCCTTTTTAAACTCCATCTTCATCGTTTCAAAATCCATTATTACACCTCAAACAGGTATATCCTTCCCCTCGAATATGATCAATGCAGAGACCATAAGTATAGCAGCAAGAGCTACTAGAAAACCTATATTGAAGATACTGATAGATTCTCCATATAGAGCTGCTTCATAATCCCAGTAATTCATTATAGTGTACTTATTTAGATATCCTAGAGACTCTGACAGGTCTCCCACCATGTTTATCCCATATTGTACCAATATAAATACGAATGAAGCTCCTACCGCCTTTCTAGAACTCTCTAGATAAACAGCAGCTAAGATAGATAATGCTATGATCACCAAAAAGACGGGCCAGGCTAACAATGACGAAAGAATAAGTCTGTAAGAGGATACCGTATCCAATTCTCCTAGTGAATAAACAGAGCCCACCAGTACTGCTCCGATCATCACCATCAGAGATAAGATAAAAAGAGATATGAAAGAGAACTTTTCCAAAAGATAATGTCTTCTTGAAACAGCTTTAGATAATAACATGTCCAACCTGTTTTCTTCGTAATCCTTGCTGATCAAATCCACTGATACGTACCCGGCGTAGACAGCTATCAACAACATCCACCAGGTGCTCCAGAGGAGCGATATGAAACCTTTTATATCGCCGTAATCCATTCCCCAGATATCTTCCATAGGACTCGTACTCTCGAAGTTCGTCTGCATGCCTACCAACTCCCTACTGATCTCTTCTTCCCCATCTCTTACCGCTACTACCGTAAAATATCTCTCTGGAACCTCACCATCTTCAAGAGGTAAAGAGTAATCGAATGATGTTTTTTCTATTCCGTCTATCTTATCAAGAGGAACAAGCATACTTGGACTCCTGCCTATGAGCAGCGTATAATTTTCTGCACTCCCTATATCACTCCATGATAGGTTGATCGTTACATTTACTTCATTTTCGATAACATCGATATCAACGTTTTCGGCCCCCTCTAGTCCCTCATCATAAGCCTCACTGAAAGAGGGGTAAGCCGGCATAAATCCTCCTGTTAAAAGAACTATGACCAGTATGAAGATTAGGAAACCTTTCCACCTATTTTTCAGCTCTATCAACATCGTTTTTCCTATCTTCATTCACCTCTTCCCCCACGTGAGTAATAAGTAAGGAACAACTGCTCTAAACTGAAAGTTTCTAGGGACATGTTGACGACGTTCTGTCTTGAGATATTTTTGATCACCTCATCTAGATTACTTGTCACTATCATGGTGGCATTCCGACCGTCCATCTCCAAATCCTCGACCCCCTCCATAACGAACAGATCTGGATCTACATGATTTTCGAACTCGATTTCAAGCTTCTTACCCATCTTTTCTTTCAAAGATTCTATCTCCTCTACTACCTGTAATCTAGCGTTCCTGATTATAGCTACCCGATCACAGACTTCCTCTACCTCGGCTAATATGTGAGAGGACATGAATATCGTCTTTCCTTTGGCTTTCTCTTCTCTGAGAAGTTCATAACATTTCTGCTGCATCAAGGGATCTAGACCAGAAGTTGGCTCGTCCATTATTATCAGATCCTGATCTGCCATGAAAGCCTGGACCAGGCCGACCTTTTGCTTATTACCCTTTGAAAGATCACCGTACTTCCTGTTCAAATCGAGCTCTAACCTATCAGCCAACCCCCTCATCTTACTATCATCTGAGACACCACTCTGTGAAAGCAGGTATTTCAGGATAGTTTTGACCTTGAGATCATCATACATCCCGAAATCCCCCGGCAGATATCCTGTCCTCTTTCGGATATCTATTGAGTCTTCGTGTGAATCCATACCGAATATCTTCACATCACCAGCGTTTTTTTGTAAAAGTCCGAGACAACATCTTATCGTGGTTGTTTTCCCCGCTCCATTTGGCCCCAAAAATCCCATTATCTCTCCAGGGTAAACATCTAGATCTAGATCTTTTATACCCACTACGTTCCCATACTTTTTTGTGAGACCTCTTATCTTAAGGACAGGTTCTTCTCTCATCTTATCCATCTCCTTCAGCTTCATCGATGAAATCAATTATCTCATCTCCATATCTCTCATAAAATTCAGTCATGAACGGAGTTTCAGCTCCTAACAACCTTTCAAGCATGTAAGCTTCGGCCTTGATGTCTTTTAAAAATTCTCTACCCACAAATCTATCGACATCCATAAGAAACAGTCTACCGTAAAACCAGAATCGCATAGTCTCTTCAGGATATTCTGTGTCAAATATCTCTTCTTCGATACCCTGTTCTACTATTTCCCTCAAGTAAGGCACAGTCAATTCGACGGTCTTATAGAAAAGCCTTTGATACAGTTTTGGTTCCTTGTCTTCCGAGAAGTAAGATACCAGATATGCTTTGTCTTTCTTCCTCTGGAATGCCGTTGTCATAAATCTAATGAACTTCTCATCAGCTCTAAGATGATCTTTCTGAGTGATCTCGGATAACCTCTCTTCAAGCTCATCTATCATCCTTTCAGTTATCGCCTCTATGATCTCCTCTTTGGTGTCAAAATAATAATAAAATAAGCCATGAGCCACTCCGACTTCATCGCAGATGTCGTCTATAGAGGTATCTGAATACCCATCTTTATGGAACAATCTTTCAGCTGCATCGATTAGTTCTTCTTTCTTAGTCCTGTCACTCTCCGACATCCTATCGCTCCTGACTGACTGTCAGTCAATAATATGCTCAGGTATTATATATACCTTTTTCAACGGAAGATCGATCAAGCTATTTTTCGGAGATATATTCATCCAACCTCGAAAGTCCCTCTTTCAATTCAAAAGTCGGTAAACCGAATCCTATCCTGAAGTATCCATCATAGCCGAATACTTCGCCTGGTGCTAAAACCACCCCATATTCCTTAACAAACCCTTTACAGAAATCTACAGAACTGCTAAAGTTGTCTGGAATGGTTATAAATCCGTTTACACCAAATGGCCTGTACCAGCCAAGACCGTTTCTATCAATAAATTCTTGAACTATCTCTCTATTCTTTTCAGCCAACTCTCGATTTTCTCGAAGTATTTCATCTTCCATATCTCCTAAAGCCTGTTTTGCTATATGCTGCCCTATTTTGGTAGGGGATATAGTTGTGTAATCCTTCCAAACCCAAGTCTTATCTACTACTTCCTTTGGACCACAAACCCACCCGAATCTAGCTCCGGCGATACCATAGGCTTTGGTCAAACTGGTTGTACTTATTCCCCTATCACTTATCTTAGCCACGGGAGGTAGTGGATCTTCAACCAATAATCTATAGACTTCGTCACAGAGCAGATAAGCGTCCACATCTTCGGCGATATCTAGAAGTGCTTTCACTATATTCAAGGGGTGATACCTTCCAGTCGGATTATTTGGATTGTTCAGAACGATCAGCTTCGTTCTTTCGTTCACTGCTTCTTTGACCTTCTCCACAGATAACTTCCAATCTGGAGGATCCAATGGAACTCTAGTAACGTTCCCAAAGGCCTCCGGTACAGAATGAAGAGCCTGATAAGTAGGAGTCACCACCACTGCATGGTCCCCTTTATCGAGCAATGAAATAAATACTAGGAAATTAGCTTCCTGGGTTCCACAGGTGAACAATATTTCCTCTTTATTTCTTCCGTACCTCTCGGCGATTTCATCCCTAAACTCCGGGTCACCGTTGGTCGGTATGACGTATCCCATTTCACCAACGTTCAAATCAAATCTATTCGCATCCAAACTTCTGATGCCGCTCTCTGCTAGCATGATCTCAGCTTCATGTTCGTATCTAGCGAACCATCTTTCGAGCTCAAAATCTTTGATGTTCATGATAGTTAATC
>JAWOGF010000068.1:0-61835 GCA_046497075.1 Candidatus Saliniplasma sp. | reverse complement strand
TTTTGACGGTTGCCACCTACCTCACCAACTTGCGTTGCAGAGGTCAGGTCAACGGTAGTGACTTCGAGCACGGTCACGGTACTCCTGATGTCAGAAGAGGTTTTCTTCGTTCAGGAGAGTTGTCTATTCTCCCCCGCCCTGATGCTCCCCACCAACTTGGAGAACTTGGGACTTTCCAACATCCCGATTTCGCATGTAATACATCTTTTTTCATGTACATAAAACTATCCCAATTCATCACCCACCTAGATCAGTGATTTAGGAAGGTGACTTCTTGGGTTAAGAGTTAAAATGTTCTGAACCATAACTACATAAACATCAATAAGTATATATACTTATTGACATAATTACAAGGCATGAAACTGGCATATCATCTCCAAAAGGAAGACCCATACGAGCGATATCCCGATATATTCAAGGATACTCACACAAAACCCCACCGCCCTCAAAAGAGATTCAAGTTGATCGTCAATTCCAGAGAAGATGCAAAGAAAGCAGTCAAAGCAGGCATACCGATACTATGGATAGATACTTCGTACACCAAAGTTCTAAGATATCCAATGAGGATACCAGATACCATCGTGGTCCCCAGGGAATATAAAGAAGTTGTAGAAAGTGGGCTGAAGGTCCATACCTTCGAGAGTATGACTCCCTTTAAAGATGATATGATCATACCAGACTTTGAAGATGTAGTAGTTTTCATGCTGAATTTAGATCCCCTCGCAGCTAGAGCTATGGTTGATAGGAGTGATATCAACAAAATATATCTACAGAAACGGATCATTCAGGAGGAGCTCGAAAGAGAGGCTTCAGAGGTATATCTACACGACTATCTAGACCTCCCGGTTATCGAAACAGATATGAGAAGAGAGGATATACTGAAGGTGACAAATAGGAACAAGATCCGAGAGGTGATCCCTTGATAAACGATTTCCTTGAAGAAGTATGCGAAGAATTGAAAGAGATAGGTATAGATTACATAGTAGTCAGTGGTTCTGCAATAGAGAACAAAGGATGGGATATAGGTACTTATGACATCGATTTCGTATTGACTACAAAGGGATTTGCTGGGTTAGAAGATAGATTAAAGGAGAGTCCTAGATTCAAGGTTATAGATAGGAAAAAAACCATGATCGAGAGCGAATTTATGTTCGAAAATACATGGAGAACTGTGGAGTTCCTAGATCCGGAATACTTTTCTGGGAAAAAGTCAGGGGATGAGTTCATAGATTACGTTAAAAGGTACAGAAGCACCAAGAAAGATATAGGTTATATAGCTGATCCAGAAGTAGTTTTCTATATGAGATTGGTGATCACAGATTGGGAGATATACGTACAGAAGATATTGAGAGATATAAAAGCAGGACTACCCAAAACTGTTTTAGACGATGTGATGGATATCGCTGAAACTTTAGGTCTCAAAGAAAAGATGAAATCAAGAGTGGAATACACCAAAGAGATAGTAGAATCTCGTTTGTGAATTGTAATAAAGTTTTACATCTATATTTGGGGAACTAACTTTACTCCTATGACCTAACACCCTCTAGATTAAAAAGTTAAAAACATCGAAACGTAAGGGACGATCGATTCGTCTGTAATGATACATCAAAAGGAATAAATTTATAGCCTTGGATTTACATATAAGCTCGATATATAGGTAATGATAGATGGGTGGAAAAAAAGAATATTATCGGATGACTGTAAAAGAGGCTTTAAAAGAGCTAGATACTTCAGAGGAAGGTCTGTCGAAACAGGAGGGCGAAAAGAGACTAGATGAACACGGTAGGAACGAATTGAAGGGTAAGGCCCAGACACCTAAACTCCTGCTTTTCTTATCCCAGTTCAAAGAACTGCTCGTTCTTGTTCTTATCGTCGCGGGTATAGTTTCACTTTTTTTAGGTATCACTCAGAACGATTCCGGGAGCTTGAAAAGCGCCGCCGCGATGTTCATAATCGTCTTCATCAACGCTGTCATAGGTTTCGTGCAGAGATACAAGGCCAAGCGGATCATAGAGAAACTAAAATCCTTGATAAAGTCTCCCGCAAAAGTAAAGCAGGGCGGTAAATGGAAGGAGATGGACCAGGCGGAGATAGTCCCGGGGGACATAATAAAGATCGAAGAGGGGGATAAGATCCCCGCGGATATACGTGTCATAAAGTCGTTCAACCTAAAAACAAACGATTTTTCGCTCACAGGGGAATCGATGCCGCAGGAGAAACACTCGAACGCTGTTCACGAAGAAGTCACTCTCGCGGATCGAGATAACATGGCGTATGTTGGCACTACGGTAGCGACCGGAAACGCGACCGGAGTCGTGGTCTCTACGGGCATGGACACCGAGATGGGCAAGATAGCGGATATGACAGAAAAAACAGGAGAATTAAAATCGCCTCTCCAGAGAGAGTTGGACCGCCTAGCAAAACATCTGACATCTATAGTGGTCGTATTGAGTACGGCTCTCTTCTTCATTTCTGTCTGGCAGGGTCTTAATTGGACTATCAGTCTTATCTACGCCATCGGCATCTCGGTTTCCTCAGTACCTCAAGCTCTACCGGCTCAGGTCACTGTAGCTCTCTCCACCGGAAGCAACAGGTTAGCAGAAGAGAACGCCGTCGTGAAAAACCTATCTTCAGTTGAAACCCTGGGTTCTACGACCGTCATCTGTACGGATAAAACCGGAACGTTGACCAAGAACGAGATGACCGTGAAGAAGGTCTGGTTTGACGGAGAGGAGTACAGCCTGACAGGCTTAGGCTACAAGCCGGAAGGAACCATTTTAGACGAAGATGAAACCGAATTGACAGAGGAGCAGATAGACAAGCTAGAGATCTTTATGGATGCAGCTACATTATCGTCCTCCGCTGAGATACACGAACCGGACGATCAACACAACAGCTGGTATCCCGTAGGGGATCCTACTGAAGCCGCGCTGATAACGATGTCGACCAAACTAAAGACACGGCATGAAAGGGAAGATGAAGAGAATCCCGAGATAATCGAATTCCCCTTCGATTCGGAAAGAAAGATGATGAGTTCGGTACGAGATATCGGAGAAGATTATAAAGACATAAAGGTCAAGGAAGCCCTAGAAGGCGATACAGAAGGCATGAGAGTCCTGGCCATGAAGGGAGCCACTGATAACATCCTCTCGATCAGTAAATACATCTATAGAGATGGTGAAGTCGAGGAGATGAGCGAAGGGGACAAGGAACGGATAAGAAAACTGAACGAAAAGTACTCTCAAAAGGCCATGAGAGTTCTAGCCATGGCCTACAGACCTCTTGAAAAAAAGAACGAAGATTATATAGAGGAAGAAGTGGAAAAAGACGTTATCTTCCTGGGTCTAGCTGGCATGATAGATCCTCCAAAAGAAGGCGTGAAAGAAGCTATAGGGAGCTGTCATGAAGCTCATATACGCACATACATAATGACCGGGGATCACGCTATCACCGCAAAAGCCGTCGGAGAGGAGATAGGACTTTTCAAAGATGACGAAGAAGCCGTGGTGATCACAGGGAAGGAGATGAAGAGTTTAGAGGACAAAAAGCTGAAAGAGATGATGAAGGGAAAGGAAGCGATGATCTTTTCCAGGGTGGATCCTGAAGATAAACTAAGGATAGTCAAACTGCTGGAAGAAGATGAAGAGATAGTTGCTGTTACCGGTGACGGAGTGAACGACGCCCCTGCTCTAAAAAGAGCTCATATCGGCGTAGCTATGGGGCAGAAAGGTACCGACGTCGCCAAGGAAGCTTCCGAACTCGTCTTATTGGACGACAGTTTTCCTACTCTAGTTCATGCGGTTAGAGAGGGAAGGACTATCTACAACAATCTAAAAAAGACGGTTCTGGCCTCCATGACCACCAATGGGGCGGAACTCACCACCGTTCTTGCCGGCCTAGCGGCGATAGGATTGCTGGGATGGAGCGATTGGGCTATACCGATATTGGTCATCCAGATCTTAGCTATAGATCTGCTTGCGGAGATCATGCCTCTCACCTTTTTGGCTTACGATCCGCCTTCAGAAGCCATGATGACGTCTCCACCGAGGAGCCAGGACGAGCATATCCTGAATCTTCCGCGCTCAATAGAAGTCGTATTTTTAGCCCTCCTGATAGGTGGGTTGGCCGCGGGAAACTTCTGGTTCTACTTTGCAAGGCAGGGTCTCTCCCTAACAGCGGCTTCTCAACCGATGGTATATGCCAAAGCTACTACGATCAGTTACCTGACTATCGCTTACTGCCAGTTCGTGAACATCATGTCTAGAAGGTACAAGTATGACTCGCTGTTCAACAAGAATTTCTTCTCCAACAAGATCATAATATACTCGATAATAGCTTCGATAGGTCTGGTTTTCCTAGGAGTTTACGGACCATATATCAGCGACTTCTTAGAATTCGCTAGTTTAGGGCCGGCTGAATGGGCGCAAGTCATCAGCGCGATGGTGATATTCATAGGAGCCTTCGAGGTCATCAAGATGATAAAGAGGATGAAAAGGGACAGGTCTTCTACCCAAGAGTGACTTACTCGGGAGGAAGAAGAAATTTGTTTCTGCTTCAAGTCGGCAGATCTATCTCCAAAAACCATCTCTAAAGGCAATTACCCTCAAAGCTAGTCAAGATTTAAATGGATTGATATCATCCGCTGATCAGGTGTTTCCGTGCCGAAGACTGTAGAAAAGAAATCATACAAAAAAGAGGAAAACAAGATAATGAAGGATCCGAATATCATGGGAGGCTCAACGAGGATAGAGGTAACCCGGATCCGAGTTAGCGATATCGCGGTGGACCATGAATACAGGGATAGGAAACCCGGGGAGATCGCGGACATCCAGGAACGGGAGAAAAAAGGGAAAAGGACGGTTAAATAGAATGAAAAAAGCGATTATAATCGGTGCGACTTCCGGTATAGGAAAAGGACTTGCAGAAGTTCTGGTTGAAAATAATTATAAAGTTGGAATAACGGGAAGACGGACTGAATTACTAAATGAATTGAAACAAAAAGATCCGGATTCATATTTTACTAGCTCATTTGATATAACCAACATAAACACGATCGATGATAATTTAGAAGAACTGACTTCAGAACTTGGAGGACTGGACTTGCTCGTCATAAGTTCAGGGACAGGCGATTTAAATGAGGAACTAGATTTTGAAGTAGAAAAAAGGACGATAGACACAAATGTTACTGGATTTACTCGTATCGCCGACTGGACTTTTGATCACTTTCAAAAACAAACATATGGGCATCTAGCTGCTATCACTTCAGTTGGTGGACTTCGAGGAAGTAAAGAATCTCCTTCATACAATGCAACCAAAGCATATCAAATGAACTATTTGGAAGGATTAAGGCAGAAGGCAGCTAAAGAAAGTGAACGGATCATTATCACAGACATCCGCCCAGGATTAGTTGATACCGCTATGGCAAAAGGGGAAGGATTATTTTGGGTGATGCCCGTTGAAAAAACCGTTCGACAAATATATAAAGCGATAAAAAGGAAAAAAAGGATCGCCTATGTTACAAAACGTTGGGGTGTACTAGCTAGAATACTAAAACGAATACCGAACATGATCTATGATAGAATGTGAGAAGATGAAAAAGAAACTGTTCAAAAAAATAAAAGCATACATGGTAACGCTGCTGGTCTTCTTCCTGCTAACTTCCACTGCATTGACTATCCAGGCCAAGGGTGATTACCCCGCGGAGAAAACAAGTGGGCCCGACTACTACTCAAGGGATGAGGAACTCGACCATTTGGAGGACCTATTCTTCCCGCACGATTTCGAGGGAGACCTAAAATACGAGTTCAGCGTGCCGTCTTATTTAAAGAACTCGAGTTATGGACATCAATTTAGTTTCAAAGAGGAATATAGAGGGTTCAACCTTTTGCACTTTGAAAACGAATCCGATCTACCGCACGATTATGTCCCGGCCAATTTTTCGGTCCGAACCTCTCAAGGGGATTACGTATTTACGGAGGATAACAAGCATACGCAGAGTTCACAGATCCCCCAATAACTAAAAACACTCCTCTTCTTCACATATCAAATACTCTCCTCACATATCAAAACTTAGTTATACCTCTTAACAAATCAGGTAAAACATCCTATCTCAAGGAGAAAAAAATGATGAGATCCGAATATATGAACCAAAAGCGAAGAGATCTTGTAGACCTGTTAGCCGAAGGTTACTTAAGCGAACACGAGGCCAAATGTTTGATATACATCGCTGACAAAGATGATGTTGAGAGTAGAGAACTGGAAAATGTTCTTTATCTCCGTCAACCAGAAGTATCAATCGCAGTTCAAGGACTAGTTGATAAGGGCTTGATCGGAAAACACGAGAAGAATAAAGATGGGAGAGGAAGGCCTACCAAGATCTATAATCTGGAAAGACCGATAGAAGAAGTGATCGACGACGTGGTCGAGGACCTTGAAAGTAGGATTGAAAACTTGAGAGATAAAAAGATAGAATTAAAAGAGTTGAGAGCGGACCTATTTTAATCAGATTCAAAAAAATTGGGAAATGCTAGGGATAGGTCGGGTGAACGAAGTAAACTCAAGGAAGACTGGTGTAAGTTGCACCATAATGTATCTTTTTCTTTTTTCTCCCACACCGAGAGACATTTCGCCTCTCAGGTATATCTCTTCTGTTCTCCCGGCCCATGATTATTCTACCAATGGCTTTACCTAGGATATTTTTCCTATCCCTAGCAACAATAAATATTGTTTTCATAACTAATATAGTTATCCCTTTCGGAGAGATGGTTGAATTATGGACTTACTCTAGATCTAGGGTGACTTACTCCTGGATAAGTAGTGATCAATTTCACAAGATTTCTCCATCTAAATTGTATATAGTCCGTCTATGTAGATCTATCTATAATCGACCTTATTCTTATATAAGTCTACAAATATACTCCACCATGCCGTTGCTTACCTCCTTCCAAGCGGCCGTAGGCGGTGTCTGTGTTATCCTAATATACGGGATAGTAGTGGAAAAACATTACGTGAGCAAGAGTACCGTTTTTTACAACATATTATCACTTCTACTACTTTTAGCATCTATCGAACTCCCTTTAGCTGTTCTTGCTGGGATGATACTGTACCTCATCGTGGGCTTCCTGGTGATGAAGTTACATATCAAATTACTATTCCCGGTCTTCGGAGCTAGGACTTACGGGTCTTTAGCGCTCGTACTGATACTGCAGGGCGAGGGATTCATCCCATACCTAGTCGGAAGAGATCTAACCGGTACGTTCACGATACTAGTGATCTTCTGGATCGCTGTAGCTCTACTTGTGTACCTCATAGGCTACTTATACAAGAAACATTTTTAGAAACTATATCCTCCGGTTCTTCAATGATCTGTGGCTGTAGTATCGTATTTTCTTAAGAATCTTTTACCATATCAACCGACCATCCCACTATCGATCATCAAATAGACTGCAATACTCAATCCTATCAAAGCAGGTAAATGTGCTCCAAAAAGATAATAGAGTTTCTTCATAAACAGTTGAGTATCTTCATTCACCGGACCTTCAACTTTATTGAATAACCATCCCATCAATATCGAGCAGGAGGTAGATAGACCGAGTATAACAGCACCATTGAAGTACATATCCGCAGCATCCATAGTTAGAGTGCTCTCTCCATCCATAATGCCAGAAAGAGTCAAACCCAATATAGATATCAATAATCCATGGATAACGAGCGTTTCGAACATGTTAAGAAAAACAATATATTTTCCAAAATCCTTTTTAGAACCATCTACACGTTCGTTCACTCCATTCATCGCCTCTTCGAAGATGAATGATCTTCCTAAATTGGTGAAAAAACTGCTCAGACCGACCGCTATCAGAGCCCCCATGGCGATTCTAATCTGTGCGTCAGACTGAACACCGAAGGTGTATACCAAAATTGACACCAATATAGTGTAAAGAAAAGCGGGTACAGGGAACATAGAATAGACCAGCGTGAATCTAGATAGGATTTCTCTTAGAGTTTCTTCACCTTCCAATATACTCTCCGTAGTTTCCGAAGGCAGCGAATCCAAGACCCTTTTCCTTTCTTTCATGGCTTTAGTAAAAGCAATAAAAAAACCTGCACCACCGAGAGCTATCGATACCAGCATCCAAAGGTAGATTTCCTCCATGTGCCATTATTTTGTAAGACCTATAAATATCTTGCCGAGCGTTCTATCGATATAATAAGATCAAACAGAATGGTAAAATTATTAACTAAATAGCAACTTACAACGGATCATGGCAGGAGCGGTCTTCCTAAAAGGTGAAAGGATCGAACTGAAAACCATCGAAGAAGAGGATATCCCTTTCATGGTCAAGAACATCAACGATCCAGAGGTAAGGTCGACATTAACACTTCACTTACCAGTGAACAAGAAAATGGAACAAGAATTCTTCAAAAACATATCGAAAAACGGGAACGAAGTCCACCTTTTGATATGTGATGAGGAAGATAAGATCGGATTGATCTCACTGCTCGATATAGATCATAGAATAGGAAACGCTGAGATCGGACTCTGGATCATCCCTGATTTTTGGAAGAAAGGTTATGGGACAGAGGCTTCCGAGTTGATGGTAGATTACGGTTTTAAAGAACTTAATCTTCATAGGATATTTGCTGGAGCCTTTCGAAATAATCCCGGATCATCGAAGATATGGGAGAAACTAGGTTTTGAAAAGGAAGGAGTTTCCAGAGATGTAGACTTCGTAGATGGTGAATACGTAGATCTGATCAATTATTCGATCTTAGAAGAGGAATGGGAAGAAAGGTGATGGTCAAAAGTCGATACGATCTCTGACTCTGTTAACTTCCTTTTCGATATCGTCTATCTCATCTTCTAGAGCTACGATCGGATCAATCCCGTTCTCATCTAAAACAGAATAAAACCTTTTGATAAACTCGTTTCTAGGATCTCTATGAGCGTCGATATCGCCAGCATTCCAATGGATGTGTACATACTCCATGTACTCTTTTAAAACTTCGACCCAAGTCTCTATATCCCGGGAAGAATGAAGTAATGAATGTCCAACATCGTAACATATCTTCAACTGGGGCGAATCGATACCTATAACCAGATTCAATAGATGTACTGGATCATTCTCAGTAACATTTTCTAAAACTATAACAAGGTCTTCTTCAGATATCTTCTCTAACACCTCTTTCCAAAAGGGAAGCTGTCTCTTTATCTTCTTTTCCTTGACTTTAGAATCCTTGATAGCGGTATTGTGCTGACTGTGTAGAACTAGGTGAGATGCTTTCAATTCTAAAGCCGCATCGACGGCCTGCATGTACCTTTTTCTAGTAACTTCAGATATCAGTTCATCTGGACTTCCAGGACTCAGATCTAAGAACGGGCCGTGTACAGATACGTCCTGCCCAAAATCTTCAAGTTTTTCTTGATACCCTCTAACTCTACTTTCTAAGTCACCATCTAATAATTTTGGATCTACAAAGTCCTGCAGTTCTACACCTATGGATAGTTCGTTCAAGATATTCGGTTCGAAATCGTTTACATCACCGATGCATATTCTCAATTTCGGATCCAACTTCATGTCCTCTGTAAACCACTTACTGATATTATCACTTCTTACCGACTACCACCAATCTATTGGCTTCTTCATCGTAATCTCTCCCGTCATAACCACCATAGACCTCTACCGAACTAAAACCAACATCCTTCAACATATCTTTCAATTCTTTAGCGGAATACAACCAGTGAGAAACGTTGTATTCTTTTACTCCCTCATCAGTGATCCTTATCCTTCGGTTATTCAACCACGACCAGTCCTTCTCGATACTTCTTTCCAAAATTTTGAATCCATCTTCGAGCTCGTTCCAATCTTTTTCTTCAAATATCCGAGCGATTATCTCTTTCCCCATGACATCTAAAATGAATTTACCTCCAGTTTTCAAACTATCATAGACGTTCTCAAGTACTTTCATATTCTCTTTTTCCTCTTCAAAATACCCAAAAGATGTGAAAAGATTGATCACAAGGTCGAATTTTTCATCTTTTTTGTACTCTCTCATGTCATCTTGAATAAATTCTATTTCTAGACCTTCTTCCCCGGCTCTCTTCCTTGCCTCTTTCAAATAATGTTCAGTCTTATCCACTCCGGTCACATCGAAACCTCTCTCAGCGAATTCTAAAGAATGTCGACCTACACCACAGCATAAGTCGAGTACTTTCAAACCCTCATCCAAATCTGCGAGTTCGACCAATTTGTTAACTTCTTTTTGAGCCCTCTTTACCATCTTCCCAGGGAAAGGATTATCTTTCCAGAACCCTTCATTTTCATGCCAGGGGTTTTCTACTGGGGTCATATCTATCCTGTTTCTATTTGAAGGATAATTATTAAATTTTTTCACTATAGATATTTTTCAAGAGGAAAAAAAATAAAAAAAGGAAGTGAGTTCTTATCTTAAAAATTTATCACACATTCCAGTAGACCGTTTCATCTCCTTCTACGTGTATCCAGTAACCTTCTCCCGTGTTGAATGAAAAACCGTCAACCTCCTCTGTATAGGATACCTCGTTCTCTGCAGATGCATCATGATAACCTATCATAGTTACCTGTTCAGGTAGATCACCAAGATGTTCGTTGTAACCTACCATGTTCCATCCTGGATCCAGTTGTATATTGATATATTCCCTAACATATCCTGTTACGATAAGGTCAGCAGCATCATCCAATTTTATCCAGATACCCATCTCATCATCTATTACTTCTAGACCGTTGAAATGCTCCTCACGTCCAGGTTTATAACTACTCCACTCTTGGTCGGTGGAATCATAATACATGACCCGAGAATACTGGCCTGAGATCCCATTATCTGGGCAATCTAATATACTCTGGATGGATGTATCTTCCGGTAAAAGTTCCATGGAGATAAAATTCCAACCAACGTCTAAATCCAAGGTCCGCTGCTGTGTCTCTTGGGCATCATGAATAACTATTGAAGAAACCATATAAGATTCATGACCCCCGACTTCGGATATCAAACCGACCTTTGCCTCATAATCCATAGAGGGTGTGTTGTCTTGTACATATGGTATCTCTATATCAAAACTGAAATGCCCTGTATCGTCGGTGGTTGTCCCTTCCTGCAACTCGGCCATGGGTATGCTCACGCTTACATCTTCTGCTGGGTGATCCGGAAAAGATCCGCTGACGGTGATATTATCTCCGACGGATCCCTCTGCAGGATCTAAGGCTAGTGTGTTCGAGCTCTCTTCTATGTGATAGTCCTCAAGAACACGGATCCAGTCTACTTCTTCTAGATCCACCTCTTCCCTTACATAACTCTGTACATTTCCGTTGTAATATCTGAAAACGGTTCCTTCATCATCTCCACTTACCTCTTCGGATATAAAAACACTATCAAAATTTCCAGAGGGTACCTCTATATCTTCGTTTTCATCGGATATAGAAACTTGTTTTTCTAGATCCTGTGAATCGTCGTGAGTTTCGTTATCGTCCACGAATCCACCTACTTTGACATGGGTGTACCCTTCTGATTCCAATGTGTTATTGGCCCAGAATCCCCCTCCCAATGAAAGTGGAAAATCATAATTCTCTACCACGGGGTCGTGATTATTCGTGTTCATCATCGTGATTTCCATATCATAGGAATCCATTGCTTCTCCTTCCAAGTACTTAAACTGTTCTACCTCTAACACACCGTGATCGTCCATCCTGCATAACAAATGTCCTTCGGAGTAGCCCTCCTCGATCTCATATTCGGCTTGACCATCGCCTTCGCCGGACAGTACTTCCCCATCTAGGTCTAGTACATACATCGGTGTCATGATCCCATCTAGCTCAACGTATTCGATGGATGAAACCGTATAGGTCAATCGCTCTTCGAGATACAGTTCATCGTCATCTTCTGTTGAGTTCACCCAAAAATCTTGATGATAGGTCCAATATGTCCCAACATCCCATGTGGGCACATCCAAAGAACCTAATTCGGTGTACACTGACTCTTCAGAGTTCGATTCTTCCTCATATATCTCAGAAGATATCCCCAAGATGCTAAAAAAAGAAACTGTCACAAGTAGTGCAGCCATTAAAACACTAATTTTTTTCATGTTAGTTTTCTCCTGAAAACAAATTTATCTTAGCCGTATATAAGCACTTATGCTACATGTATGCGTTTAATTTTTATAGGGCGTAGTGAAAATACCTTTGATGTTTGTAACTAACAGTTTTCACCCATATGAGTTGCTTAGGAGGCATATCCTTTGATCGACAAATCGGATTTAAAATATCGTACTGGCTCGGTGATATCTGAGAATCCTAGAAAAATAATAGTGCTGACGATAGTGATCACGCTAGTTTTGGGATACTTTGCTTCAACCATGACAACATCAACAGAGGAGGACCTTTTTTTACCGGATACAGAAAAAACACTATACTTGAACGAAATCGAAGACAATTTTGGAGCTGCTGAAGACTTCATCCAGATCACCACCATATCACAGGATAATAGTTTTCTAACTACTGATGGTATGAGGATGTTCCTATATCTCGAAGAGGAGATCAAGCAAGATCCATCGATGTCGCCTACGCTGGTGGATACTGATATGGCTGAGGAAGGGGTCTACACTCCAGCTTCAGCGATTTTGACCGGGATATGGCTACTTGAGGCTGAGGAGGGATTAGAGGAACGGTTGGACGAGAATATGGGCCCTATCATGGATTATTCTTTCACCAATCAGACTAGATTTTACCATCTCATGCTGAATTCTACTTCCGCCTGTAGGCGACTTCTAGAGGAAGAAGATCAGTTCATCGTTGAAAATTCCACTTTATTCTTGACCTCTAAATCACATGTGACTTCGAAGGGGGTAGAGGGATGGTTGCCGATGCAGGACTACGCTGAGTCTCTTGAGGATTCGGGGATAGATTTTTCCGAGGCACTAGAGGTATTAGAGGATGAAAACGTTAGCAATGAGGAGAAGATCTCCAATCTGCAATTCGTGGTTTCCGATATGGACAGCAAGTCTGAGGATTACCCCGGTTTAGAACACTTTGCTGATATGCTTCGAAGTATGAAGAATATCCTTATCTTAGATGAGGAACAAGGTCATCTGTCTCAAAAAGCGCTAACGATGGGTGTAGATTTTTTTAAGATATCCACATTGAATATAGAAGACCCTCCTGACATATCTATGGACATCGATGATGAGTCTGAAGAGCTAGATATGGGAAAAAAATTGGATATGTTAAGTGAAATGGACGAAGATGATTTGAGAGATGAATTCAGCAGATTGATGGATTATGAAGACCATGAGTTGACTGAACAGATAGAACTAGCAACCGAACATAACCACAGGATGAGGGATGAGATTTCAGAAGCCGACATCGTAGTAGATAATTTACTGAGCGAAATAGAAACGGCTCAGGGATTGACGCATGAACCTGATCAAGTGAGTGGCTACTTATCGGCCATGGAAGAAAATCGCACACATCTATCTCAAGCTGAAGAGGAATTACAATCCGTGCTGATCGGACTGGAAAATACAGGAGTATTACCGGAGACCATACAAGAACTCATCACTGTAATCGAGATGACCTATAAACATGATGAAAATCCTGAGATAGCTCTTTCTCTAGTCATGGTTAATCCGCCTGATGATATGGATGAAAGGATATATGCACATCAACGGGCTGAGAGCATCGCCTCAATAGTTACTCCGGAGGGAACAGAGAGTCGTACTTTCTCAGAGATACTTATGAACGAGGAGATAAATCAAACGACTAACCGGAGTCTCGAGATCCTTCTCCCTCTTGGTTTCCTCATGGTTGTGGTATTACTAGCATTGATATTCAGGACCCCCTCGGAAGTTATACTTTCTTTGCTCTCTTTGGGGATGGCTATCATATGGACTCTAGGCATAGGGGTCATGCTAGGCTACTCTTTTAATCCATTCCTCATAGCGGTCCCGATCTTGATCACGGGGCTGGTGATCGATTACGGCATCCACATGGTGATGAGATACCGAGAAGAAAGATCTAAGGGGATGGACCCAGGGATGGCTTCCAAATTAACAGTTTTATCAGTAGGAGGAGCCCTTGTTTTAACCACTTTGACCACTACGGTTGGATTCATGTCCAATGTGTTCATTGGTATAGATGTAGTGCAGCAATTTGGTATCTTAGCGGCTGTTGGGATAATATCTAGTCTTGTGATCATGGTGGGATTTCTTCCCTCTTTGATGAGGATCAAAGATGAGATGCAGAAAGAAGAAAATAAGCACGAGAAAAATAATAAAGTAACGAGATCTGAAAGATATGTTATCCAGTCTACCAAGTTGTCGGCAAAAAAACCTTTTGCAACATTTGCTGTTGTATTACTTCTTACTTCGATGGCGATGTATGGAGTCATCAACGTGGATAGCTCTTTTGATATGATGGACTTTTTACCGTCTGAATCTGATCAAAGGGATAACATCGTTTACTTACACGATAATTTTGAGGTTAGTGGCTCATATAGCTACGTACTTATCGAAGGTGATATCACCGATTCAAATTTTCTGTATCTAGTGAATGAATCAACAGCCGAGCTAGAAGATCATGACCTGATAGCATCGGAATGGGGTGTAGAATCCCCTCTCTCTGTCCTCATGTCCTATGGGAGTGCTACGCCTTTGCATCCGGATTACGATGAAGATTTCGTTGAGATGTACGATCGGGCGGATCTGAATAACGACGGGATCCCAAATAACAACCTTACTGCTTTGTACGATCACCTATACAGTCGATCTGGAACAGAGAGAGATATCGAACGCGTGATCACAGATGATTACTCAAGTGCATTGATAAGATTACCAGATGATGCTGAAGCTCTATCATCTGATCTTTCTGTTGCCGTGGACCTAGAAGAAAGTGTACAAACTGCAGTATCGGTCTTCGAGGACGATTACTCCGTAAAAGTGACTGGACATCACATGATCAGTCATGAAGCCACTACCGTACTCAGAGAGGCTCAGTTGAAATCACTAGTGATCACATTAGGGATAGTTCTATCTTTACTTTCCTTAGTGTTTTTCATAAAACATCGATCCTTCATATTGGGGGCAGTTACCACCCTTCCTGTGATACTAGTTTGTGTCTGGATCATCGGTACGATGTACTTACTAGGTATATCCTTGAACGTGATGACAGTCACCATCACTGCCTTAACAGTAGGTATGGGTGTTGATTACAGCATCCATGTGACACATAGGTTCAACGAGGAACGTACCAAAGAAAGCGACTTATCTAAAGTGGTAGGTAATACGATATCATCCACAGGGATGGCTTTACTCGGATCAGCCACAACTACGATAGTAGTATTCCTCCTGCTCTCTTCCTCTGAGATAACACCTTTGGCCCAGTTCGGTCTGATAACGGCTTTAGCGATACTGTACAGCCTCATAGTATCACTTTACTTGCTGCCTGCTCTCTTATCTAAGATATATAAGGAATAGGACTGAAAATCACAGTTCTACAACTATATGATAGCGTACAAAGTTAAAGATAAGAGGTCTGTTTTCTGTTTTCCAGTGAATGAACTTAAGTCAGGCCTCGTCGATAACTTCTTCTAAAGGAATGATCATATATTCCGTCATCTTGGCCCGAGCTTTTTCTTTTATCCCAGGGGCATTGAGCAGTATCTTCAGGAAGAAATTTTTGATTCTGGTTTTGTACTTCTTCTGAGGATAATCATATAGGTCATGCTTTTTGTAGAATTTGTGATCCTTTGTGAAGACGAATTTCATCTCGTAGATCAGATCACGGAATATTTTGTGGCCGCCTTCTCTACGGAAGGTACAAGGCCGCATGAAATCATTCTCTAGGGACCAGGAGAAGTCGCGAGAGAACTGTCGGATCTGGTCTGTGATCAGGTCGGAGTCTTCTGCTTCGTCTGTTATGATACCCACTAAATTAGTCAACCCCATCTCAGTTCTAGCTTTAAGTATCTCTTTTATGTTCGGATTTTGTTTCAGGGGACCAGAGATGATATATCCTAATTGCTGTCCCATGGTTCGTGGGCAGTGCCCATTATAGAAACTTCTGTCGTAAAACTGCTCCCATATAGCAGGGAAACTTCTATTCTTAATTTTAGTAGCGTATATGACCGCATCCGCCGGTTTGATATATTTTTCGTAGAACACCTCGTGGTCGTCTTTGTAGATACAGGATGCGGTATCGACACATTTAACACACCCTAAACACCCCCCCTTCACCTCTATGTCATGGAGATTGTATACCTTTACTTTATATTTCATGGATTTGACAAATACATCTATCATCCGTTTTAGATTCTCATCGTTATCGGTATGATCAGAGATCAAGATTATATTGTAGTCGTCCCTTTTTTTGGATAATTTTATTATATCTCCAGGTTCATAAGAAAAATCACTTTTTTGGACTTGAATGAACTCTTTCGAGGTTTTAGCGTTATCCTGGATATATTTAAAAAATATCTCGGCAAATTTCTGGAAATCCTTCCTCTTGTCTTCCTTTAACATATCATACATCTCTGCAGAAAAACCATCTACGTATTTCATTCCCATGTCTTCCGAGCTAGCTTTCAAATAATTATGAGCGGTATGATCATAAAATTTTGCTGAAGTCGTGATGCTGGTACAGTATTTCCCTTCAAAAACATCCTCATGTCCTTCTTCAAATATATGTTCTATAAAAAACATGAGCTGAGAGGGTACTGTACAAGTGTACACGGGAACCGACCAGATGACTCCGTCAGACCTGCTTACATCTTTTAAAACCGATTCAAACGTTTTTTTATCATTCAGTATAGACTTTATCTTTCTCCCAACATGATGTTTGATAAAATTATATCGGGGGTATTTTTTTTCTAAATACTTCACATAATGGAGGGTGATACTTTTATCGATTTTAGGGCTACCGTTTATTACAACTATCTTCATATTGATTCCTCGTTTTCTTCTTTATCCGATTCTTCAGTAAAATCTTCTTTTTGCTTCTTTTTTTTCCGATAATAAATAAACCCAGCTATGAGAGCGATTATCAAGATCACGATCCCGATCATCCCATATAGGACCGGATTGGTGGATGACGGTTCTCTCACAGAAACATCCCAGCTAGCTTTGCTCTCCTCTTCACCATTAGTTACTCTTGAGGTTATAGTGTATTCACCACTCTTATCGGGTGAGAATTCAAAATCATCCCCTTTGTGAACGAGTTCTCCGTTTACGTACCAGCTTATCATGAGGTCTTTCCCGTCTAGAGAGAGGGCACTGATGGAAAACGGGATATCTTCTCCACCCTCAATTCTAGTCATTTCACTGACCGGTGGAGTTGTATCAGATATCACAGGTTTAAACGACTCTCTTATGGAGGCGGTGAGTTGTAGGGTCTGGTTTATCCGGGGCTGGCTCATGGAATTTACTAACACCTTGATCGTGTGGTTCGAGTTGATTTCATATTCGTCTGGCACCTCTAAAACAAGATTGAGGGTTTCTGACGAACCCGATCCCAATTCAATATATTCCTTTTCCAATGCGTTGGTCCATTCTTCTCCTACAACTTCTAATCCGATGAAATCATTGTATCTACCAGTATTTCTCACATTTAGAACATAGGTGACCTCATCCCCAGGTCTACAGTATTTTCTTTCATCTTCAGCATAAACATCGATGTCATGATCGTCCATCTCACTATGCTGATGTTCATGATCTACAAGTACCATCTGCTTGTCAAAAACACTCAAACCGGTTTCCTGATCGAACATGTCTTCCATGTCATAATAAACAAAATTTCCAACTTCTCTTGAGTAGTACTTCCTGAAATCCCCCTCTTTTTCCTCGTTACCGTTGAGAGTCCAACTATCTGAACCGGCGAGTTCAACCACATCGAATTCATCTTCACCGATGCTATACATCAATTCGGAAGTTGCTTCTATACTCTGGGTATGCTCCACCTCGTACTCCTTTTCTTCGTGCTCGTCATCCGGATAAGGTGACCCAGAAGGATCGAAGGTAGTGTACATGTCCGAATATCTATTGTAAACTGCTTCGCGTTCCCAGCTATCACCTAGCTCAATAGGTGTGTTGAACAAACTTTCTGAGAATATGGCCTGCATATAGCTAGTATCTGTTATGTTTATATCTAACTCGACCCCCACTGCGATAGATATCCCTTCCATATAATTACGGAATTCTCCTTCGACTAGCTCAAGGTCCTGCCTCCTATAATACAGATTCCCGGTGGTAAGCCCATCCATCTCGAAATCTACCTTTCCAACAGCACCGCCTTGATCCGTTATCCCTTCAATAAGGGATGTTCTACGATATGATACATTGTAGACTCTATGTGCTTCATCTTCTGTGTATAGTGTTTCTTCATCTTCAACAGTCAAAGTCAGCGTACCTTCCTGATACATCTCTTCTATGGATGCACTGCTGGCGTTAAGATGGTACCTGTAAGTCCAACTGTCACCTTTGTTCCAGGTAGGAACTCCATATGGTACACCAGCCTGCACAGATATCGTTAATTGGATTTCCTCTTCAACATCTGTGTCACCTTTTGATTGAAATATGACCTCAAACGTATATTCGCCTGCTTCTGCATCCTCAGGGACTTTTATTTGTAGTGAACATTCCTTTCTCTCAGAGGGTGCTAGATCCATGGACTCTTCGGTTAGGGTTGTCCATTCATCTTCGTTTGATACAACAATTGTATCCTCCACATTTCCTCTATTCCTAACGCTGAACAAGAACTCTAAAGATGTATCAACGTAGGTCTGTCTATGAGTTGAATCCACTTCTACATCGATAGAGTATTCTTTTTCTTTTACAGTGAGGTCTAATTGTATTTCTTTATATACATCCGCATCCCCCATCGATGTCATAGTTACGCTGATATCGTAGTTCCCGGCTGGTGTTTCTCCAGTAGATACACTTACCGTGAAATCTTCCTTCTCTTCAACCTCAATTTCATCAGGGTATTCGAGATCTAGATCTGTTGAGCTATCCACCACTATCGATAATGTATCCTCAACATCACCAGTGTTCTCTACGGATAAGTGATAATCTACATCTTCACCCTTCATAATCTCTTTATTATCCACATCCACTCCCACTTCAAAGTCGTAGTTTTGAACCTCTACTGAAGTATTTACATCCTTAATAACTTCTATATCCGTATCAGTAGTAAAACGAAGGGTATCCATGTAAGTTCCTTCTTCAGCGTCAGCAGGTACGTTCACACTTACATTAGTACCTTTTTCTTCGTCCGGGTTTAACGTGATGGATCCTTCGTCTATGGATGCCCATCCCGATCCGCCCTCAACTATCTCCAGATATACATCAATTTGCTGTTCATAACGATTTTTTACGTTGAAGATATATTCGGCTGTATCTCCAGCTAGCACCGACTCCTTTGTGGTTTCAGTGGTAACCTGTATATCACCTTCTGAAGGTATGACCTCCGTGATGGTGTCTATGGTCTTTGTTACATCACTCTCGGATGTGAATTCAACAACATGATCATACTCTCCTGTTTCTGCATCAAGAGGTACAGAGACGTTCATTAAGACTGCTTCACTTTCACTGGGTTCTAAACAAAACTCAGTTTTATTCAAAGTTCCCCATTCGTTTCCTTGGACGATCTCTACGTAGTAAGTGTCAGATAGATCACCTTCGTTGGTAACAGTATAAGCGTACTCGACAGATCCTCCTTGACGAACAGTTTTCTCCGTACTGTCGACTTCTACCGAGAAATCATATTCTGGCTCATATGCTGTGTGACTGAAATCCACCAATTCTATTTGACCATAGGTCACGTTCATCCCAAAAGTGTCGTGATAAACTTCGGTCATGTTAACATATACTAAATTTCCAGCTTCATTTGAGTAATACTTCTCCCAAGTTCCGGAGCGCTCTTCACTCTCGTTGACCGACCAGGTATGCTCTGCTTCGATCTGGAATGCATCGAAAACACCAGCGTCCACTTCTACATCTCCAACATCTAGAACTGATATAGTGTGATAATCATGGTCTACAGGATAGTCTTCTTCTTCATATTCGTTGTCCATACCGGTAATATTTGTCCAGGTTTTCGAGGATCTCAAATATTCAGATTGGGAATCCCAGACCGCCTCCGGATCTATCGGGAATGAGTAAAAATCGCCTTTTACTGTGTTATCCATCTCTGTTTTATCATCGACGTAAACATCTAACTCTATGCCATCATATTCGACGACCTCAGATATGCCGGTCATATTGGTCTCATAGGACGCTTTAACTAGCTCTAGGGTTTCTATATCAAAATACTCTATGCCTGTAGTAAGCCCCGTCATATTCATAGTGACGTTGAATCCGGTCCCCTCATCATAGTTTAGCCCTTCAATATCATAATATCTTTCGTGTTCTACCATATAACAGTCCAGCTCTTCTTCATCGATGATTATCTTTTCGGTCCCTTCAACTGTACGGTTGAAATTACCATCTAGGTCCATCCAGTCGTTTCCCCATTCGTGCTCTTTAACCGTGCTATTATATTGAAATGTATAATTCCACCAATCACCGATATCCCATTCAGGTGCCTCTAATGAGGATGAATTTATTTGCTCATCGGACTCCATATCGAGAGGTGATCCCATCACCATACCTTGTATGAAAATCAGAAATGTGATCATAAAGACTGGTCCGGTTTTAAAAAAATTCAAATCAACAACCGTTTTACCTCTCAAAAACCTAAAAATTTTTTCCATGATTGATACCTCTTTAGATATGTTTTTACCTTCTAGATTGATATATAATGGTTAGCGAAACATGTAGGAGTTTAGACATATTATCAGGGAGGCAGTAGGACCATTTTTTCGGGGGGAAGTAATTTATTTAATTTTTGAAAAAGAATCAATTTTATTCCATCCTTCATCATCGTACCTTTGGATAAGCTATTTTTTAGAGTTTTATCTGAGGCGTATCTCTTTTTTTGGATCTTATCATGTTTATTTTTTTGTTTTATGATCCTAGACATGTGGGAACGGTATCTCTCAACAGCCCCTTTACCGTTTTTCTCTTCTGCCTCGTGTATCGCCCTAGCACCTAATCTTGCACTCAATGCAGCGGCGTCCATACCTACTCCTCTGTACAGATCTACAAGACCTGCGCTGTCACCGATAAATAAAAGATTGTTCATGCCAAGCCAAAGGTTGTCGTTTTGAGTCGAAGAAAAGCCTTTCTTCTTTACTATCTCCCCGTCGATACCGTAGTTATCTAATACGTACTGATAAAATCGTTCTAAATGTCCCATCGGGTCGTGATCTGCCCCAGTCCCTATTATCCAATCCTCATCTTTCTTGTATATCCATGAGAACATCAGTGTCGAGAACTTTTTTTTATGTATCATGTACAGGGTATTCTCATCTAGCTCTCCTTGATCACCCCTAAAGTAAAGGTTGATAGCTGCTCCACTGGACTTTTGTCCAAAGTCCTCCGGTCGGAGTTTTTTTCTTATCTGAGAATACCCACCGTCAGCCGCCATTAGGTATCTGCTGTACACGGTGTACTCTTCTTCGCCTGACCGTATATTGCACAACCAACCACCGTTTTGCCTTCTAAAATCGACCAGTTCGGTAGAATCACGAAATTTTGCTCCATGTTTCACCGCTTCTTCGTTTAACCAGTGATCAAATGTGGACCTCCAGAAGTTCAACATATCCATTTCTGCGTTCATCACTTCGTCGTCCGGCGTGACCATCTCAACCTTGGAAAGTTCGTTTTTACACAACCTATCTCTGGGGACCTTTGACCCTACCAGTCTTTCGAAGTACGGGAACTGGATCCCAGAGCAGCATTTGTGCCTAGGGACTTCATCCTTCTCGATCATAAGGGTATTCAAACCATATTCTGCACAGAAACGGGCTCCCACAGAACCTGCGATCCCGCCTCCAACTACTAACACATCGTATCTATCCATGAGTATTACCAATGGTTTCCACGGCTCATCTATATTTAACACATAATTACACATGTAGGTTTTTAGTAACTCTAACGATCTATATCTCAGATCCTTACGATAATGGTTGTTAGTGAAGTAGATACGAATGTTATTATCAAAACTATGGTAACTACTTTTTCACTGAATTTATTATGATATACCCGTAGGGTACTCCTAGAGTGTCACAGTGAAGGATATACAACATCATTGATCGAATAAATTTTTAGAAAAATTCAGGAAAAAAAAGAAAAAGTTTTTTACCCAAATACGATCCCGGTCAAACCGACCCCGTAGATGAGCATTTATATCCTATTTTGTCCTCTTGTTGTAATGCCCTAAGCGTTGTAATGTCCTAATCGATCAAGGTTCAAATTGAGAATCAGATATATCTGGGTCTACTTCAACTCCGTACCATGTCAGTGTCGTGCCTGTTTCTTGGTCCGTTATCTCGATCGGTTCACCGGTCCAATCATATACATAATTTTCAAGATGAGAGTCCAACTGGGATTCATATTGATTAACGATAAGATCGTAACCTTCAGCGGGAACCTCTTCCCATTGGCCGTTATCGATATACCAGGCCTTCTCTAGTTCTTTATTTAGGATGAAGGAATCATACTCCTCTTCATCATCTTCGGTCCAGTCGATCCGCATCTTCAAATTTTCGGTATCTATGTCCTTGACCATATACGTCCATGTACCGCTAGTACCATCTTCTTCTTCCCATTCCCACTTGTATTCAAGGCTGGATGCTTCTTCGACATCACCAGTTTCACCACCGTTTTCATCACCGTCATCTATTTCTCTATCGAAAGAACCGGTCCAGGTACCAGAACCTTCACCATTTGTGAATTCCCAGTCACCAGAGACTTCATCTCCATCATCTGAAAATTCACCGGACCATTCGACAGTACCTAAAGCCGCTTCACCTGACGCCTCGATCTCTCCGTCCGAAACAGTTCCGCTTATATCTCCTGCACCGTCACCGTCGAACCAACCGGTCACAGATCCTTCATCGAAATCAATTGTATATTCCCATGTTCCTTCCATTTCATCTTGGTAATCTGACGAACCTTCCCAGGTTCCGGAATAGACTGCTTTACCTGTCAATTCTCCGCTATCACCATCTTCGTCGTCACCGTTTTCATCATCCTCTGTGCATCCGGAAAAAGCAATACCTATTATCAGCAGGGCTGCTATCAAGAAGACAAGATATCTTTTTTTGCTGGTTTTTATCATGTTTATTTCACTTTCCTCTGTAGTATTATCGATTATATCTTTATTATATCTTTTGGGACGGATATCAAACAGAAGTCATATTTATAAAATCCTATCTATCGAAGATCGATGTACCATTCAAAGAAACAGGACTCTTAAAGAATTCTAAAACAAGATCGTAAAACGATCTTGTCCTCATATTTGATTGGCAAGAGACTGATGAGGGATTTAGATGGAAAGAAAACGTCGAACACGAGGATATAGACATAATTAGGCTAGTATAGAAGAAATCGATGGAAACATTTCTATAGAGTTGGAAGTGAAAGGAACTATTCAATCTCAAGACCAGTATCACTCTATGTTGGGTGTTCTATATCTTTGTAAGATGATATGAAGGATCTTACAGTATTTCTTACCAATTCGGTGACTTTTATATCAATTGGCTGGGAGGACAAGAGTATGGTTTTACAGATTCTTCTGTTTTCGGAACAAATACTTTTGCAGTAAGCTTTTCTTTAGATTAGTTCGGCAATCCAAATTCTTTGGTGATAACAAGCGTTGAAACCTACGAATACCTCGAGGAAGAAGGTTCTGGGTAATACAATACGGATCATCCGGGTCCTGAAGCTGAGGAGCCCGACATTAGTAGTTCAGAGGTAGAAGTAGAGACCTAGGTAATTTTAGATGATCTATTCGCAAGGGGCGTGATATGTCTTGCTGTAGCTATCATACTTGCTATATTTGAATCAGTGATAAAAATCGTTGTCGTGGTGAAACTATTGTGTAGCTAGGTAAAGGAAGTCAGCAACCTCCTCAACGGCATCAACAGTCACCCAAACAGGAACAACAACCGCCGCCAGAAGACAAATGAGCTGATATGATATGGATATTGATGATTATGATCTATAATACTACGATATTATGATATATAGTACTACGATAACGGTTTTGAATATAAACAAGGTAATTTATTTTATTTTTATATTACATTTAAAATTGATGCTGATAAGAAAGAAAATCACTAAAAACTGTACCTATGATTTCGCTATAACCCAATGACTAGGTCTTTTCGATTTTTTAGAGTCATACTCGATCGAATACAAATTTTAACATTTTATTAAGATTAAAAAAAAGAAAAAGAAAGTTGTTTTACCCGAGTACGATATCCGTCAATTCCATAGTGTAAGAAAGGTCACCGCCATTTTCACCGGCTTGTAGATATACTGGTATGGGCAAAGAGGGTACAAAAGTACCTTCGAGATGTGCACCTTCATCTCCAAAAGTGATGTCGTTGCTGCCTATCTTGAAGCCGTCAAATGTGTAGCCGCCAAGGTTGACAGTAGTGTTCTCTATATAGAAGGAAAAACCTTGAACGCTATGAGTTCCTTCTACGATCGGTGTATCCTCTGAGAAAGGTTGGAACCAGGACCAGCAGTGTCCGTAGATACCGTACAAAACCCACTCATCGTAGTCGGTATCTTCGAAATCCCCTTCTACATAGGGCACATAATAGATATCGTCGTTACCTTCCATCTCGTCTTCCCATTCTTCAGTCAGATGGTAGCTGAATAGACCTTCGTTGTTGTTTGCATCAGTGAATTCTACCAGGGAGTATATCCAGAAATTTGAGGTGCCGGGTACATCTACATAGTCTGGTGAGTCAATGTCTCCGGTACTGAACTCATCTACAGGGATGTGCACCCACATATTGATCCAATCTGGATGCTGGTCATCACCTTGGATGTCTACCGAGATGTTGTGCTCTAATTCGTATGTTTGGATAGTAACGGTTTCTTCAGATTCTTCGGGATTCATAGGATCGCTCACATCATATCTCATAACAGTTATTTCTGTCTGAGAAATACCTTGATAGGTTGTTTCGATAGTGAAGTTCTTATACCCTTCTTCATCGAGGAAGGTGTGGTCGTAGGTCCACTCTTGCAGCGTCTTATTTTCCTCATCGTTAGCTGCGAGGAACGACTGGACAGCTTCTTCTTGTACTTCTACTTCACTTTCAAAATCATAGGCATTCCAATATGTTTCGCTAGTACTTATCTCATCGAAGCTTGCTGTTATGATTTTGTTTTTATCCATTGTGATGGTTGTTGGGTTATCAGTGCCTGAAGCATCTCCTGTCCATTCGTTGAATTCCCATCCATCATCTGGATTCGCGGTCAAGGCCACATCGGTACCTTCTTCGTATTCATTTTGGTCCGGATCAACATAGACCGTGCCCTCTCCATCTGTGTTTATCGTAAGTTCGAACAAATCATCACCGTTTTCATCACCGTCTGCCTCGCCTTTTTCCCCGATCCAGGTTCCCGATCCTTCATAGTCCACTAATTCCCAGTCGCCAGATACTTCAGATCCATCAGAAGTGAAATCGCCGGACCATTCTACAGTACCAAATGCCGCATCTCCAGACGCCTCAACAACTCCGTCGGATACCGTTCCCGTGATATCACCGGAACCGTCACCTTTGAACCATCCATCTATCGTTCCTTCATCGAAATCAACAGTAAATTCCCAAGTTCCACTAGCTTCATCATTATCTGGTATGGATCCCGACCAATCTCCAGAGTACGTTTCAGTTCCAGTCAATCCGTCTTCACCGTCTTCACCATCTTCGTCGTCACCGTTTTCATCATCCTCTGTGCATCCGGAAAAAGCAATACCTATTATCAGCAGGGCTGCTATCAAGAAGACAAGATATCTTTTTTTGCTGGTTTTCATCATGTTTATTTCACTTTCCACTGTGGTATTATCTAGCATATGGTTATTATATCTTTTGGGACGGATATCAAACAGAAGTCATATTTATAAAATCCTATCTATCGAAGATCGATGTACCATTCAAAGAAACATGACTCTTAAAGAAGTCTAAAATAAGAATGTGGCACGATCTTGTCCTCATAGCTCAAACCATTATTTTTTCGGTAATAATAAATAACAAAAAGACAATTTGGTATACATAAATTGTCAAATATGACTTATGTGGTGATGATAAATGAAGACTTCTATTAAAATAGGTAGATTATATGGTATTCCGATAAGACTGCATTTCACATTGATATTCATAGTTGCTTTTATAGCTTGGTCCGTCGGTGCCAACGTTTTCCTTATCGCAGATATGTTGGGAATACAAGATCCAAATGTAGCTCCAGGGCTAGAGAGTTATCTCCTCGGTGTCGTAGTTGCGATAGGTCTTTTCGTAAGTGTATTCATCCATGAGATGGCCCATTCGATAGTCAGCATAAAGAGTGGTTTCGAAGTAGATGAGATATCCTTGTGGTTGTTCGGTGGGGTCTCAAAGATGGATGAGATGCCTACAGATCCGAATTTGGAGATAAAGATAAGTGCTGTTGGGCCACTTGCAAGTATAGCCATAGGTTTCCTAACTTTCGCGGGTGGTATGTTTTTGACCGGGAGTATAGTCGTGTTCGTACTCTTTTATCTAAGTTTCATAAATTTCTTCCTAGCTGGATTCAACCTCATACCTGCTTTTCCTATGGACGGCGGTCGTATCCTTAGGGCTATATTGGCTAAAAAATATTCGTATGTTAAAGCCACGAAAACTGCCGCTGGTGTCGGAAAAGTATTCGCCGTGATATTCGGTATCGTCGGGCTTTTCGTCAATATATTCTTGATCTTGATAGCTTTCTTCATATATATGGCGGCATCACAGGAATCTCAAAATGTTTTGGTAAAACATATGCTCAGTAAGATTTCAGTCGGTGACGTGATGACCAAGGATGTGAAGACCGTAGATCCAGATACTTCTTTAGAGGAATTCCTTAAGATGGTGACAACTCACCAACATACGGGCTTCCCTGTGGTCAGTAACGATAGGATAATCGGTATCATAACTCTTAAGGATGCTAAAAAAGTATCCGAGGAGGAGATATATATGAAAAGAGTCAAAGATGTAATGGAGACCGATATCGTCTGTTTGGGTCCAAATGACGATGCTAGTAAAGCGTGGGATATGATGTTGAAGCGGGGTTTTGGTAGGTTCCCGGTTTTGGATAACGATGAATTGGTGGGAATTATAACTAGATCTGATATCATGCAGTCCTTCCAGATACAGAGTGAGTTGGAAACGTTAGGTAGGGATGAGATATAGGTTAGATCTTCAATCCCCTTCTGTACAAATAAATTATATATACGGAACGGAACCATTATTAGATTGGTGAATATGGCTGAGGAAGATAATATCACTATTCTTCAATTGAACGATAGCCACGGGTATTTTGAATCACATCCAGAATATTACTGGGTAGATGGTGAAGAGATATACAAAGATGCAGGGGGGTATGCCCGTATAAGCAGCTATTTTAAAAAGGTCAGAGAAGAGAACCCTGACGGAGTTATCACTCTGGATAATGGTGATACTATCCACGGTACCTTTGCCGCTGTGAATAATGAGGGAAGGGATCTAGTACCACTACTTAACGAATTAGATTTCGATGCATGGACAGCACACTGGGAATTCGGTTATGGTCCGGAGAACCTTAAGAAGGTCACAAATAAATTGAATTACCCCCTACTCGCTGTCAACTGTTACAGGGAGAGCGACGACGAACTCTTCTACGAACCTTATACGATATTGGAAAAGAAGGGGGTGAAGTTCGGGGTCATTGGAATAGCTGCCACCATCGTGGATAAAACCATGCCCGGCTTCTTCAGCGAGGGGATTTACTTCACGCTGGGTAATGAAGAACTGCCTATATACATAAACGAACTGAAACAAGGGGGAGCGGATATCATAATAGTGTTTTCACACCTGGGATATCCTCAAGAACTCAAGCTGGCAGGAGAGATCGACGGAATCAATATATTATTAAGCGGTCATACCCACAACAGGTCATATGACCCCGCTCTAGTAAATGATACTATCGTGATGCAGTCGGGATGTCACGGTTCCTTTGTGGGCAGGTTAGACTTAGAGATGAAAGAGGGTAAGATTGAAAACTGGGAACACGAACTCGTTCCTATAGACGGATCTATAAACGAAGACCCCGCTGTAAAGGAGATGGTCGAAAAGGTTTTATCCCCCTATCGAGAGAGACTTGAAACAGTAGTAGGTGAAACAGAAGTACCTCTGACCAGAAATAGGGTGATGGAATCGACTATGGATAATTTCCTTTTAAAGTCACTCTTGAGCATAACTAACGCCGAAGTAGCTTTTTCCAACGGTTGGAGATATGGAGCACCGATCACCCCAGGTCCGATCACCGTAGAGGACCTCTGGAACATAGTTCCAGTCGATCCACCCGTATCGATTTGTGATATCTCGGGCAGAGAATTAAAAGAGATGTTGGAAGAGGATATGGAGAACACCTTTTCAGGAGATCCTTACAAACAGATGGGAGGATTTCTGAAAAGGTGCAAGGGAATCTACGTGTATTTCAAAGTCGAAAATCCTCCCGGTGAAAGGATACAAGAGTTTTATATCGGTGATGAAAAGGTTGAGATGGATAAGATGTACAGAGCTGCTTTCATAACCACCCAGGGGATACCTGGTAAGTACGGTGAAAATAGAAAAGAATTAGACATCTCAGCCATCGAAGCTATGAAGAGTTATCTCCAGGAGAACAGCCCTATATCTACAGGGTTAGATGATGATATAGTACCGATATGAGACGAGAAAACTTGACCTTTCTTAAACGATCACTCGCTTTCCATATCACTTATCATTAGATAGGTAAACACGATGATCAGGACAACAAGAGGGATAGCGATAAAGCAGACAAAGCATGACGAAGAAGGATTCTGAGTAGTTACGAACACGAGATATATGATTAATCCGACCAGTCCTATCAATAGAAATTTACCATATTTGTACTGCCAGGGTACGTAGAATAATACTGCGACGATCACCAAAGTCAGGGGTAGTATCCAGACCATATAACATGCCATCTCGGTATGACCGGTGGTTCTCAGTGTATGCATGAATATCAAGAAAAGAGCGGGTATAGCTATAAAAGACAGCATTTTCTCAACTGAATAATCCTCTTTATCTTTCTTATTCATCTCATCAAAGATGATAACTAAAAATAGGATAAATAAAAAAACTACCAGAAGAACCATCCCGATGCATATAGGAGAGGACTCAAAGATACCGATAGGAGATGTGCTCACATCATCCTCTTCGATTTGGACACCTCCTAGTTCCATGACCTCAACAACTCTTTCTTTACATCTTTCACTGCTTTTGGGGAAAGAGTTTGCATCGAAGAGATGTTTGAACTTTAAAGATGAATGCCCTCTGAATTCTATCACATCATCCTCATTTTCCCATATCCAGATAGTTCCAAGACTTTCCCAACGGCTGGATGTCACTTTTATCTGTTTAACATCTTCATTCTCGATCTCACAAGTTCCATCACTACAATCTTCCACCTGAACAGGTTCTGTAACGTTCTCTAGTGTAATATCTTCTTCAGAAAGATGTTGGTAGATGGTGGAAAGAGACATCGGATCATCCACGTTCACCTCACCTTCAAAAAAAACACCCTTTTTGGTATTCACTGGAAAATATATGATATGAATAGAAGATATGAATATGATCCCGGCGATCAAGATGACTATATACCACTTTGATGTTTTCTTTTCTAGAATTTTATCCCTCTATATATTGAAAACCAGACAAGATTTCTTCCTCAGTCATAGTGTTTCTAAACTTTGAACTTGGGTTCCAGCTTCTCAACACTCTCACCTTCGATAATATATCGACCATACGGATATGCTCTTCGTTTCATGTTTCAACTCCCGTTTATGTGACTATATGATTCTAAAGTATTTTAATTTTACATACTAATAACCCATTTCAAAAATTTTTGAAACCATAAAGTTTATAAAGAACTCACGTCTAAAGCATTTCAAATAATATTGAAATGGTGTGCAAAGCTATGATGGATATACTTATTGAAGTTTTCATGAGCGGGCTTCTGAGCGTTTACGAGTATCTTTCAGAACATGTTCTAACCTGCTTGGTACCTGCATTTTTCATCGCCGGTGCCATCGCCGCTTTCATCAAAAAGGAAGCTATCCTGAAATATCTCGGTCCAGATGTTGATAAGAAGATATCGTTTCCCATCGCATCCATCTCGGGAGCTATACTTGCAGTGTGCAGCTGTACGATACTTCCGATGTTCGCTGGATTGTATAAAAAGGGGAGTGGTGTGGGACCGGCTACGGCATTCCTGTACTCAGGTCCAGCCATCAATATTTTAGCTATAGTATATACAGCAAATCTTTTAGGTTTCGAATTGGGATTGGCTAGGGCGCTTGCGGCTGTTACTATGGCCTTCGTCATCGCTTTTTTGATGTCGAGCATATTCAAAACCCATGACGATGAAACGAGTAAGAACAATCAAAATATAGAAACAGATGATGACGATCCTGGAAAACCTATCTGGATAAAATTGAGTGTCTTCGGGTCTTTGATAGCGATATTAGTTATCGGTGCTTCGAGTTTGGCATGGGCACCGAAATTAGGTATTATATACGTTCTGACTATGTTCATAGCAATAATCCTAATATACTATTATGAAACGAGCGAAGTTACTGAATGGGGCTATGAGACCTGGGATCTAACTAGAAAAATATTTCCTATACTCATTGCAGGTACTTTTGTTGTAGGTATAATAGCATATTTCCTCCCACCTGAAAGCTTCAGACCTTATCTGGGGGATAATAGTTTGTTATCATCATTTTTCGGTGCTATAATCGGAGCTATATTGTATATGCCTACATTACTTGAAGTCCCGATAATCGGTACCACATTCGGATATAATTCAGGTGTTATGGGAGACGCACCCGCTCTAAGTTTATTACTTGCTGGTCCATCTCTCAGTTTACCGAACATGATAGTTCTGTTCAGAATAATGAAATTCAAACAGTGGTTGGCTTACATATTCATCGTTGTAATACTGTCGACCGTTATGGGCTTCACATACGGATTGATAGTCGGTTAGGTGATAACGCAGAGAACGTATCTGAAAAGAGATCAAATTACCGCTTCCGGTAAAAGAATCAATTCATACTCTATTTTAGGGTAAAAATCAGTACAAATTTACTTCCTATTAATTTTCTTGTAGAGTAGAATCAAGCAATCCATGGCAGAACATTCCTCCTTGGAGAATAGACCGATGAACAAGAAAGCTAGCACGCCAACGGCGAAGATAGCGATGGCGGCAATAGTGAACAATCCTTGATACCCCATCCTATTCAAGATCATTCTGTTGATGAATATCCCGACTGCACCACCTATGAACATATTGAACGATGCTAGGGACATTACTGTACCTCGTTTCTGAGGAAGATACTGTTGGGCCGTAGTTATGATAGTCACCTGAAGTATCACGAATGCTAAACCAAAACCAAACAGAGCAGGCAGGATATAGTAAATGCCCGGCCAGTAGCTGACAGTTAATAGGGATATAAACCCTAGAACTCCTGCTATCAAGAGGATCTTATATCCCATCTTTTTCTTTAGAGTACCTACTCTTCGCCCGCCTGAGAAAGCTGCTAATCCAAATAATGCTAATATCAACCCGACATAGAGTATATTGTAACCTGTCTGTTCAACCAGGTAATCTCCAAGATATGTGAAACTGCCGAAGACTGCGAATCCGACCAGAGATAGAAGAGACACGGTTTTAAGAAGGTCGGGATGTGAGATGGCATCGCTGTAGGCCTCTCTGAAACTTAATTTGTCGATGGTTCCTTTCTCGAAGGTCAAGACCTTGTAAAGTATGAAGACCAGGACCAACTCCGCGATACCATAGGTCAAGTAAACTATCCTCCAGCTCCCGATGAAAGATAGTCCACCTCCGATGGCGGTAGCGGCGGGTGCACCTAAGAAGTACATGCCCATAACGGTACCGATGGAGTTCATCTTAGATTTAGGCTCTTCAAAAACGTCTCCGATCAAAGATATGGTAACCGGTAAGATAGCTGCAGCGAAAGCACCGTTGACCGCCCGTAATACAGCAAGTGAATATATATCAAAGGCAGCCGCCGCAAGACTACTGAATATAGCGGTGCCCAGTGCAGCAGTTGTTATCACCCTTACTTTCCCAAATCTGTCCGCTAGAGGACCAAAAACTATAGTGAAAAGACCGAAAGGTAACATGTAGGCTGTCACGGTCATGGCCGCTGTTCCGATACCGACGGAAAATTCACTAGCTATATCGACGAGGATCGGTGAAGCAGCGTAATTGTCACCCATGACCCAGAATCCCATGAAACCAAGGAGGTAAACCAATAGCTTCTTTTCACGATCGGTCCTTTCTTTCATCGCTATTTATATCTTTTATATCTTTTTAAATCTTTTGAAAAGTTATCTTAGAAAAGATTTTTTACTACGCTGACAGATGTTCCATCATGGGTTCTAAAGAAACGATGTACAGGAAGATAGACCGGATCACACCCAGTCAATTGTACCTGAGTTCGGAAAGGTTGAAAGATGTTAATAACATAGAAACCGAACCACTACCTATCAGACGTATCGGGGACGAACTCTTTTTTACCGACGGGCACCACAGGGCGTTCACGCTTTACAAAAAGGGAGAAAAAGAGGTGGAAGTTTACACTGACGAGGATGATATGGATTGGTTGCAATATCTCATATGTGTGAACTGGTGTGAAAAAGAAGGGATAGATACCATCGCAGATCTGAGTGACAGGATAGTCAGCGAAAAGGAGTTCAACGAACTGTGGATTGAAAGATGCCAGAGGATGCATGAACAGGTCGATGAAGATATATTCCAGTTCATCGAATTCTGTGAAGATGATGATCCAGACGTGAAGAGCGAGGTATGTAAAAACATATTGAAACAGCTCCCGGAACACTTCGGTATAGAACAGGCTGTCAATGATTATATCGAGGGAGTCAGAGGCAAGTTCTTCATATCCGTGAGGATATATGATACCCCGGTGGGTTTCGTAGCCATCAAAGAACACAACAAGTTCACCAGTGAAGTCTATGTGATGGGTATCTTAGAAGAATTTCAGGGAAGAGGGATAGGGATGAGGTTGATAGAAAAGGCCGAAACCCACCTGAAAAGTCAAGGTAAGAGATACCTCACGGTCAAGACTCTAGGTCCATCACATCCCGATAAAGGTTACGAAAAAACCAGAGCCTTCTACCGAAGTGTGGGATTCTTACCCTTAGAGGAATTCACCACACTATGGGATGAGAATAACCCTTGTCTTTTTATGATAAAGTCGCTAAATTGATCACTTCTTCAAGTACGCTATTCCATCGGGGTGGATACCCGCATCTATCCTTTCGGGTTCCTCTTCTAAAGTTTCGACGTCGATCACCGAGATATCGTTGGTTTTGTTGTTGGCAACGAATGCTTTCGAACCGCTCTCATCGAAAACTACCCCACCTGGCCATACACCGACGGGGATCCTTTTCATCTCCCAGGGAACGATCTCGCCATCTCGATCAAAATCTGTTTGAACTACGGAAACATCATTGGATTCCCTATTTGGTATAAATGCATATTTCTCATCCGGTGAGAAGATTATCCGTATGGGAGTCGTGCCTAGTCTGCGCTTGTATTTGATCTCGTAATCTTCTGTATCGAACACATACAGAGTCCCATCTTTCTGGTTGGCAACGTAAAGTAGATCCGTCTCTGTATGAACCGCAGTGCCTTCCGGTCCTTCACCCACCGGGAAGTGATTCACCACTTTCTCTTTCTCCACATCGACTACGGTCATATTGTCGCTGCCTATATTAGGTACGAACACCTTTTTACCGTCTGAAGAGAAAGTTATCATGTGTGAATGTTCCTGATACGTGGGAAAGTGCTTCTTGATCTCATCTTTCTCAGTATCGATGATGAAGATGATACTACTGTAAGTTGAAGCTACGTACAACTCCCCCCCATCTTTAGTCAATCCAACGCCGTGGGGGAACTCGAATTTCTCGTGTTCGATCCTTTTAACGATCTCAAATCCTTCGTTATCTATCACGTTGATCTCGTTCCCTAGGGAACATGTGACATAGGATTTTTTACCGTCTGGTGTCACTGTGATCTCGTGGGGATTGTGACCAGTTTCGATCTTCTTAACGGTCTCTTTACTTTCGATATCTATCACTGAAACTGTATCTTCATCTTTGTTCAGAACTAAAAGGTATTCGTTCATAATAATCTCCGTATTAACACTATATCGGTGATAGTAAAAGGTTTTTGTGTAGGTAACATTCTATCTTCATCTAACTTCTAAATCCTATAATTAAAACAGCGGTTATGTGCTGGATACAAGATTACCGATGATAGAAAATCTATCCGATCTTATCTAAAATATTCTATCCCGGTATCGACGGCTTTCATGTTGAGATCTATGAATCTTCCTGGAACGCTGTCTTTGACGGAATCTCTTAGTGATTCTTCAGGGACCAGTCCTGCTACTTCATTGAAGGCTCCGAGCATTATGATGTTGGCTACGATCTTATTACCCAGTTCCTCAGCCAAACGAGTCACGGGTATCTCATAAGCATCTCCCATATCCGCGTGAGGCACCAGATCCGGGTCTAGAACCACTACAGCATCGTCCGCTAGATCGTCGGTATATTTGTTGTAGGCTTCCTGGGACAGGACCATCATATATTCTGCAGAGTACAAACCACAGTATCCTATCTCTTCATCAGATATAACCACTTCAGACCTAGCTGCACCTCCTCTCGCTTCAGGTCCGTAACTCTGCATCTGAACTGAGTTGTAATCGTGGAAAACGCTGGCAGCTTTACCCAAGATGTAACCTGCTAACATTATCCCTTGACCACCTTTTCCACAGATACGGATATCTCGTCTCATACCTGCACCTCCTCTATCAAACGTTTCATACGGTCACTTAGACATTCTTTCTCCTCTTTATGAAGAACTCCCGTTTTGATGTTCTCATAGAGCTTTTCGATCTCATCTGGATCACCATATTTCTTCATCATCTCGTAATCTTCAGTTAACATCGTCTTTTTATCGTACCAGTTCCAGAAATCTTTCATACTGCCCATCTTGTTCTGCCTAGCATAAGCCGTGGTACATGGTGAAAGCATCTCGATGAAACTGAAACCCTTATTCGCTATACCTTCCGCAATAGAGTTTATCGGTTGACTGGGCTTGGTAACGGTCCATCTAGCCACATAAGATGCACCAGAAGAAATAGCCATGTTACTCATATCGAATGAGGGTTCTATATTCCCGTAGGGAGCGGTTGTAGCGTAATCTCCTTCCGGTGTCGTGGGAGCGACCTGCCCTCCAGTCATACCATATATGAAATTGTTAACCGCGATAACGGTCATATCGATATTTCTTCTAGCTGCGTGGATAAAGTGGTTTCCTCCGATACCCATACAGTCGCCATCACCGGTGAAAACGATAACGTTAAGGTCTGGATTGGTGATCTTAACGCCCGTTGCAAAAGCTAACGCCCTTCCGTGGGTAGTATGTAAAGAATCTACATCTACATAACCAGGGAGACGGGATGAACAACCTATACCTGATAAAATCACAGTCTTATCCATATCTAATTCTTCCTTTTCGATAGCCCTCAGCGTGTAATTCAGTACATTACCTATACCACATCCAGTACAAAAGATAGTAGGCATCATATCCTTTCGGAGGTACTTTTCTCTCAACTCTTGTGTATTCCTTTCTTCATTTTTCTCGTCCATATTTAGACCTCCCTTAATATCTCGTCAGGTGAATGTATCTCCCCGCCTATCTTAGGAGCGAGGACTACCTCGCAATCCGCGTATTCTTTGACCTTGTGGAATAGCTGACCCAGATTCATCTCCGCTACGATGATCTTATCGACTTTTTTAGATAAGTCTTCGATCTCCTTTATAGGGAACGGCCATAAGGTCTTCAACCTAAGATAACCGATATCCATCCCTTTTTCTCGTCCCTTATTCATGGCACCTATGGCACTCCGGCTCGTGATACCGTAGGATACGATAGCTACATCAGCATCATCTAGATTTCGTTTCTCAACATCGGTGAGAACCTCTCTATCATCAAGGATCTTTTCGACCTGCCTTATTATCAGTGTTTCATGATCTTGTTGATCGTCCGTGGCAGGGAATCCGTGTTCGTCGTGCGTCAATCCCGTTACGTACGTCTTATAACCTTCACCGAAAACTCCGAATTCCGGAACTTTTTTCTTACCATACTTACCTTCCCCAAAAGGAACGAATTCCTCTGGAGGTACCTTTGGTTTCTTCCTCTCAAAGGTTTCTACCTCTTCGGGTATCTCTACCATCTCCCGCATGTGACCTAGGTCTGCGCATATCATCAGGAAAACAGGTGTCCTGTACTCTTCGGCTAAATTGAAAGCTCTAATGGTGTACTCCATGGTCTCCTGGATGTTGTTAGGTGATAGGGTGATGGCCGCAAAATCTCCGTGTGTTCCATATCTAGTCTGCATGATATCTCCCTGGGCCCCCAAAGTGGGCTGTCCAGTCGAAGGTCCGGAACGCTGTACGTTCGCCAGGACGAGAGGAGTTTCAGACATGTGGGCAAAGCCGATATTTTCCTGCATCAAGGAGAATCCGGGTCCGCTAGTTGCCGTCATGGCTTTGGCACCGGCCCAGGAAGAACCGATGACTGAAGCTATACTACCAAGTTCGTCTTCCATCTGTATGTACTTCCCGCCAACCCTGGGCAGCATATCTGCCATCTTTTCAGCTATTTCGGAAGCCGGTGTGATAGGATAACCGCCAAAGAATCTACATCCTGCCAGTAGGGCACCATATGATATAGCGGTGTCCCCATGGATGAACTGCTTTTTTTTACCGATAACTTTCTTTGCCTTTTCTAGTTCTTCACTCATCTTCTTCTTCCTCCGCTACAGTAATTGCAAAATCAGGACAGATCAATTCACACAACCTGCATCCGTTACATCTATCTTCCACTTGAACAGGGGGGTATAGTCCCTTTTTATTCGGTTCCTCGGATTCCTCTAAAGCATCTCTTGGACAGTAGTATACGCATAGATTACAGCCCTTACAATAATCTTCATCTACCTCTATCTTCATCTTTCTTTCTCCTTTTAGTTCCATCCTATGACTTTCAGGATCCTTTTCTTTTGCTTCAGACATCGATTCTTCACCTTAGAGTGTCACCTCTACGTCGAGATGCCTTGCGAGAACCTTTTCGCCTCTGTACTCGGGTAGAAGCAGTGGAGATTTCCTATCAGTCTTGATACCGGCGTTCTCAAGGTCTTTTTCATAACTTGATATATGACTCAAAGTGAGCTTACCGATAGATGCTTTTTTAGCATGTCTAGCAGCGGTCATACCGGCCCTTCGACCGAAAACGTTGTAGTCCAATAGTGAATTCCCCATCAATCTGTTTTTACCGTGTACTCCTCCTTCTACCTCTCCACCGGCGAAGAGTCCTTTTACGGGTGTGGATCCGTCCTCTTCGATGACCAACCCACCGTTCTGATAGTGAAGTGTTGGATAAACCAGTATGGGTTTCTTGGTCATATCGATACCAAATCTCTCATACTGCCTTACCATGGCAGGGAGGTTCGCTTCGATGGTTCCTTCACCAGATTTCGCATCGATCAATGGAGCGTCTAACCAAACGCCCTGCATACCGGTTGGAGTAGTTACTCCTCTCTCTCTACCCTTACATTCCCTGATTATGGACGCAGCTTCTATATCTCTTGGTTCCAGAGGGTTTACAAAAAGCTCCCCATCGGCGTTTACCGGCTGTGCACCAAGGCTTCTCACTTTTTCAGTGACAAGTAAACCCACGATCTGGTCCGGGAAGGCAGCGCCTGTCGGGTGATACTGAACACTATCTAGGTCTCTGATCGGGACCCCCGCTCTATAGCCCATGATCAAACCGTCTCCAGTAGCGCCGTAATGGTTGGTCGTGGGGAACGCCTGAACATGAAGCCTTCCGAAACCACCTGTGGCCATAACAGTGGATTTTGCTCTAACAACATAATATTCATTTGTTTCCAGATTCATCAATAGAGCACCTGCAACCTGCCCTTTATCATCTTTGATAAGTTCGACCGCAGGAGTGAATTCAAGGACCGGGATATCATAATTTCTTGCCTCGTCCCTGATGACCCTCATAAGTTCCATACCGGTGTAATCACCTGCGGAGTGCAGTCTGTATCTTGAAGTTCCTCCGCCCGGTAGTTCAACGAATTCTCCATCTTCTTCTCTATCGTACATTATTCCGAGTTCTTCATGCCAATCGAGTATCTTTGGTGCATCCATGGTCAGCGCTTTTACGAGCTCTTTAGCATTGGTGAAATGTCCCCCACCTATAGCATCTAAATAGTGTCTTACAGGAGAATCGTCTTCTTTATCTGCAGCTTGGATTCCGCCCTGTGCCATCATACTGTTCGAATCACCATGACGTAGTTTGGTGGATATCAAGATATCTTCTGGATCGATGCCTTCATAGACAGCCCAGAGGGCTGCAACGGTACCAGCACCACCGCCTCCGATGATCAGGACATCTACATCATAATCTATCTGGTTGAGGTCTATATTAGAAGGATCGATGATACTGTGAGCTCTTAATAATTTCGAGAGCTCAGTGGGGACTTTTCTACCCTTGCTGGGTCCTATCTTCAGTTCTTCCTTGCCCTCTTTCTTATAATCAGGATGGAAGTTATTGAGGACTTTATCTGCCTCATCTGGACTCATCCTTTCAGGCGTCTTATCTATCCTTTCCTCTCGAGTCTCCTCCACTTTCTTTATGGATTCATCCATGTATTCTGGATAACCGCTTGACATTTTATCCCTCCTCCCTGATATCTCTTTCTTCATAGGTTTTCTTCAATTCTTCAAGTTCCATCTCTACCATCTTCTGCATCTCCTCATCATACTCTCCTGCTTCGATCTCTTCAACACGCTTTTTAAGTTCCTCGCTCTGTTCGTCGATGTATCTTCCAGTTATTCTACGAGCTAATTGAGCTAGGTGGTAATGTTTGATATCTGCGGGACACCTGATAGAACATAGACCACATTGTATGCAGTCGAATGAAAGCTCAGCGCACCTCTCTACGTCGCCTCTCAGAGCGGCCTGTACATAATCCATCACTTCGATGTCCTGTGGACAAGCCTTTGTACAGGTATTGCAAGAGACACACCTTGCGATCTCGGGGTAGTAATCTAAGATCACATTATCGTTCTCTTCAGGATCTACCTCTTCGATGTCATATTCCTCCCTCATAGCGGGAACGAATGGAAGTTGTACAAGGAACATACCGTCCTGTACAGCTGTTTGACAAGCTAAATCCATCTTGAACTTGTACTCGTCTTCAGTTCTATACACTGTAGCGCAGGCACCACAAAATCCGCCTCTACATCCACAGCCTCTTACGAACTTGTATCCAGCGTATTCGAGAGCCGTCATTATGGTAAGCCCTTCCGGGACTTTGTATCTTTTACCCATAACGAATATTTCGACCATCTCTTTATTTTCTTCATCTTCACTCATATCATATCACTCCAGGATTTTTTTATCTTTCAGTAATGATTTCGGATCGATCTTGTGTTTTTCCATCCCGACTTCGATACCCATAGACAATGCTATGAGTTCTGTCAAGTAGAAGATCGGAATATCATATTCGGTATTCCTCTGATGGAAATCGAGATTGAATTGGCATAACGGACAGGATAAAGCTATAGCATCGGCACCATCTTTTACCGCTCGAGAGACGATATCCTCAACTCGTTTCTCCACTATATCGCTTCGATTGACGGTGTGATAGGAACCACAGCATTCAGTCCTTTTCGGGTTATGGATGACGTCTGCACCGATGGTTTCCAGCAGACCTTCCATAATATAGGGATCTTCGGTATCATCTATAGCAACATGGTCAGGTCTCAACAGCATACATCCATAGTAAGGTGCGATCTTTAGATCGCCAAGGGGTTTTTTAACTTTCTTTTTGATCTCATCTTTCATATCTCTTAAGATCTCGAAGATATGATGTACCTCGACCTCTCCAAGGTAATCAGGGTCTTCGGTTAAGAACTCGTTCATAGTTTCCAGGTCATCAGGGTTTTCCTTCATCCTTTCATTTGCCTGCTTTAAAACGTTATAACACATGTCGCATAAAGTCACTACTTCATTTTCACCCTGCTCCTGGGTGCAGCACATGGTTCTTATGGGCGCTATCTGATGCATTATATCGTCTTCAGTCAGAGACTGGACCGCACCGCAGCAGTACCAATCATCCATCTCGACCAGTGGTTTACCCAGTTCTTCCATCACGGCCATGGCACTTTCTTCGTAATCACTTGCCTTGGTCTTCAGGGTACATCCGGGATAGTAAAGATAACTGTCCTCCATTTTATCACCCCGTCTCCTTCCTGAAACATCCAACTACGGCCAGTTGTGGTAGTTCTTTCATATCTTCAACATCATCAACGTCTACCTTGTCGATATCCTCACGGAGTACTATCTGTCTAACAGCTTCCATGATCTTGGCGATATCGATATCTCTAGGACACCTGACACTGCAGGTGAAACAGGCTGCACATATCCACATAGTGTTTTTCTCTAAGATCCCTTCTTTATCACCTAGAACTATCCTTTTGAAAATTCGCTCTGGAAGTACATCCATGTCTTCAACAAAAGGACATCCCGCCGAACAAGTACCGCATCTGATGCATGCATTGACCGATTGGCCGGACAGTTCTTCCACTTTATCCAGAAACTCAGTGGCCTTTTTACCTCTATCTACTTTCATTCTGACTCACCACCTATCCCCTGGGTAAGTTCTTGATATTTTTCACCTTTTGAATCATAGACATTCACTTTCAAGGGCGTATCGCCCATTGTGGAATGAGTTGCACATGCCAGGCAAGGGTCGTACGCCCTGAATGCCCTTTCCACACTGTTGAGCATACCTTCTTGAATATCTCCTGCATCTACATACTTTTTTGCAGCATCTCTTACACTCATGGAGATCGGGGCAGCGTTGTGTGTTGTAGCCACGATAAGGTTCAAGTTCTTTACAAGACCGTTATCATCCAACTCGTAATCGTGGATCAATGTACCTCTAGCAGCCTCTACGATACCGACACCTTTACCAGGTTCACCGGGTTCGTTCCTTATATTATCACTTTCTAAGTCCTCATCCTGAGCTAGTTGTTGAATCAATTCAGCAGATTGTAAAACTTCTATCAACCGGGCCCAGTGATAGGCTAGTGTGGAATGAACTGGATATCCTAAGGTGTCGAACATCTCTTCGTATTCCTCCTGAGCTAATTCAGTTTTCATCCCGTCGCAAGCGTTGATCCTTCCCAAAGTGCCGACCCTGTAAACTCCTGAATCTTCACCTTCCTCGAATCCATTCCACCCGATATCTTTCAGGTAAGGAAACTTCATGTAACTCCAGGATTCCGTATGCTCTCTTATCACATCTAGATAATCTTTATCTGTAAATTGGGCAAAATCTTTCCCGGCGGGATCGACAACGTTGACCACACCTCCAGTATGGCTGAGTTTACCATCTTCGGTGAGTCCCATGCTGTAAACTTCTAATTTATCTTCTTTGATGATATCTCCGAATTCAGCCAGTACTTTATCCTTGAATACATCGAGGGTGAACTTAGCGAAATCCACCATATCTTCGGACATCTCTATGAGTTCTTGTCTTTCTTCACTACTCAAAGATTTTATGACTCCTCCGGGAACACCAAAACTCGGATGTACCGCTTTTCCTCCGAGCATCCTGATGATCTTCTGTCCTTTACCTCTTTGCTTGATAACCTTCTTACCGACGTCTAAACCCACTTCTTCGATAACACCTAGGATATTCCTTGCCTCTCTAGGAGCATCTACACCTACAAGGAAATCGGGACTAGCTAAATAATAGAAGTGTAAAAGGTGATCTGCATAGATATAACCGTTGTAGAACAGTTCTCTCAACTTTTTTGCCGGTTCAGGTGGTTCTACGTTGTAAGCACTATCAAGCGCTTTAACAGATGCAAGGTGATGTGCCACCGGACATACACCACATATCCTGCTGGTTATTGTAGGCATATCCTCGGCTCTTCTACCCTCACAGAACTTCTCAAAACCCTTGAATTCAGGGACCTGAAGATAGGCGTTCTTAACGTTCTTATCATCATCTAAAAATATCTCTATCTTACCGTGACCTTCTAATCTAGTTATCGGATCTATCGAGATCTTATTATCATCACTCATCTGTATCACCCCTTTTATACTGGAGTATACTGCTCGGAAGGCTGAATCGGTAGAAAGAACCCGTCGGGTCCCTCACAGATTTCATAACTTCTTTTAATTCTTCTTCCGTTTTTCTTTCCTCGCCTTCTATAGCGATAACTGAAGCCAACGCGGAGGCCATCCTTCCTCCCTGGTCTGCTACTTCTCTAGTCGGCCCATTACATCCGATACACGGATGGCCTACTGATGGGCATGCTGCTTCACACATTCCCGCTGTAGCGGGACCCATACATAAAACGCCTTGATCAAGCAGACATTCCTCTGGATTTATGTCCATTTTCTCCTGGATCGGGATCAGTTTCTCAATTTTCTTTTCTTCCCTGTCCATTGGGCATTCGTCACATACACTTTTTCCAGAGATGAAATCGTATTTACCAACTTCCGTCTCGTCATCCAATAGAGCCGGGAAAGCCTTTTCGAGTTGAACTGGTAAGGGTGGACATCCAGGTATATAATAATCTACTTCGATCACTTCATCTAATTTTTGAACGTGGGATGTCAATTCGGGAAGTTCTAATCCCCCCTCTTCGACTTCACTTTTCTTTTGAGGGATCAAATCACTTTCTGTAGACTCCGTTGTGTAACCCGTTTGCAGTAAGGATTCGCAGCTGTGTAGATTCCCCAATCCGAAAAGCCCTCCGATACTAGAACAGGAACCGTATGCTACAACGTTCTTACTTTTTTGCCTCAATAATTTGACCATCTCTTCGTTCTCCTCAGACCTTATCGATCCATTTATGAACATGAAATCGAATTCATCATCATCCATGGCCCTTACATCTTCATATTTTGGATCCATGGCACATGGCCAAAATTTGATATCGGCTTTTTCAACAACATCCAAGATCATCTCATCGATATCCAACACGCTGACTTCGCATCCACCACATGACGCGCACCAGTAGAAACCTATAGTTTTCTTGCTCATTATTCTACCTCCTTTGAGGTATGGTCGTTCATATCGAGCGGCCCTAACTCCCGTATCTCTTCGGTCATCTCTCTCATCACGTTTGCGAACTTACCACCTTCAGCTGATGAAACCCATTCCAATTTTAGTCTATCAGGATTTATTCCGAAGTCCTTCAACATCGTTTTCAACAGTTCATGCTTCCTCATGGTTTTGTAATTCCCGTCGATATAATGGCAGTCGCCTGGATGGCATCCAGCTACTAAAACACCGTCGGCACCGTCTTTGAACGATTCGAAAACGTGTTCGGGTGAAACTCTAGACGAGCACATGACTTTGATGTTTAGGATGTTAGGGGGGTACTGTTCCCGACTGACACCGGCTAGATCCGCACCGGCGTAACTGCACCAATTGCACAAGAAAGCTATGATCTTGGGTTCGAACTGTTCACTCATCGGAGCACCTCCTCACTTTCGATCAAAGCCGCCTTGATCATGGCGTCTATCATATCATCTTCGAATCCTTTCTGATCTATAGCACCTACCGGGCAAACACTAGCACAGGAACCACAGCCCTTACAGAGTACGTCAGTGATCTCAGCGATCCCTTCTTCGTCGTTTGCCTCTATCGCACCATATGGACATACAGATATACACATCTTACATCCACTGCAGATATCATCATCTATGACTGCGATGATGCCTTCACTCTTGGTGTATCCACGCATCATGGGTATAGCTGCCTTAGATGCTGCACCATCAGCCTGGGATAAGGTATCTGAGATGTTCTTGGGATAATGTGCCCCACCGGCTAAATAAACTCCCTCTGAAGGGAACTCTAGGGGTCTCAACTTTGCGTGTGCTTCCATGAAGAATCCAGCGTTATCCGAAGATACTTTCAACATCTTCTTGAGTTCGGAGGTTGAGTCGTCGCCTTCTAGCTGCATAGCCAATACGAGAAGATCGGACTCTATCTCAACGTCTTCACCCAGTAAATTATCATGGACTTTTATATGAAGTCCGTCTTCCGTTTGAGTAACTTCTGGCTTATTTTCAGTTGAATATCTCAGGAATATAACTCCGTCTTCCCCTTCAACATCCATATAATACTCTTCTTCTTCCTTTCCGAAGACTCTCATATCCTTGTATAAGATATATACATTTGAATCCGGATATCTTTCACGGATAGCTTTTGCATTCTTAAGAGAATTTCCACAACCCACTCTACAGCACCAAGGTCGCTCCTCTTCCATAGCACCGACACAATTGATGAACACAACATTGTCCGGCTCTTCAAGCTCGTCAGATGCTAAAGCCTCGTCGAGTTCCAACTGTGTCATAACACGACTATTATCTTTATATCCGTAAAAATCATCGGGGTCGATCTCTTTGAATCCCGTTGTCATGACGATCGTATCTACTTCTATCTCCTCGTCTTCGATGGTGACCTCATAATTACCGATATAGCCGTCGATGTTTTTGACCAGTGAAGATGTCATGACTCTGATGTTATCTGTTTCTTCGATCTGATGAGCCATTTTTTTAGCTAGCTCTCGAGAATCTATATCACTCGGGAATAAGGTATTCAATCTGAGTAATTTTCCTCCGAGTTTGTCCTCCTTTTCGACTAAAGTTACATCTTGACCGGCATCCGCTAGACTGAGAGCGGTCTTCATACCCGCAGGACCTCCGCCGATGACCAATGTTCTATCACCAACTTCGATCTCATGTTCTGTAAGTGCTGATAACTGCTTGGCCTTAGCAACTGCCATCTTGGTCAATATCTTCGCTTTCTTTGTAGCTTTTTCCGGTTCGTCACTATGTACCCAGCTGCACTGATTCCGTATATTCGCCATCTCGAAAAGGTACCGGTTCAAACCAGCTTCCTCCATTGTATCCTGGAAGAGATCTGCGTGAGTTCTGGGAGAACATGCTGAAACAACGATACGATTTAGGTTCTGTTCTTCTATAGCTTCTTTGATCTTGGATTGAGCATCCTCGGAACATGCGAACATGCTTTCGTCAACGTGTACTACACCAGGTACCTTTTTCACGGATTCTGCTACACCTGGTACGTCAACGTAATTTCCTATATTCTTACCACAATTACAAACGAACACGCCGATTCGAGGTTCTTCACCGGTTACATCTCTCTCGGTAGGCTTCTCCGCTTTACCTTTCCTCTTTCTATCCTTTATAGGACCCATAGCTCTAGCGGCTGCACCACTAGCTTGGGCTACACTATCCGGGATGTCTTTCGGGGACTGCGAACATCCTGCAAGATATATGCCTTCTCTTGTAGAGTCCATAGGCGCGGTCAAGATATCTTTGGATTGGAAGAAACCATTTTCATCGGTTTCGATATCTAAAATATCAGCCAACTTTTCGTTACCGCTTGAAGGTACGATGGCAGCAGAGAGAACTACCATATCTACGATATTGGTCTTCACCTCTCCTTTCTCCGTATCCTCGTATTCAAGAGCTAACTTACCATCTTCCGTTTCATAAACTCTAGAAGGCCTACCTCTGTAGTAATTGACCCCGTTCATCTTAGCTTTATCATAATACTGTTGGAAATCTTTACCATACGCTCTAAGATCCATGTAGTGTATTGAAGTTTCCATATCGGGGTTATCATTTTTCGTTATGGATGCTTCTTTAGTCGCATACATGCAGCAGACTCTAGAACAGTAAGGCATGCCTTTCTGTTTACATCTAGAACCTACACACTGTATCCAAGCAACACTTTCAGGTTCTTCACCGTCTGAAGGCTTCATCACCTTGCCTTCAGTCGGTCCCGAGGAAGATAGCAGTCTTTCATATTCCATGGCAGTGAGTACATCATCATACTCACCATATCCGTATTCTTCCCTCCATACGTCGGGTTCCATCATCTCATATCCGGTCGCGACCACGATACTTCCCACGGAAAGATCTATCTCTTCAGATTTCTCCAGGAAGTGAATAGATCCTGCATCACATACCCTCTCACAGGCGCCACATCCTACACAATTCTCATAATCTATAGTGTAGGACAGTGGAACAGATTGTGGATACTCCACATAGATCGCTTTTCTTGTGGACAATTTTTCGTCAAACTCATTTGGTACCTCTACAGGACAAACCTCTTCACAGTCACCACATCCGGTACACTCATCTGGATCCACATATTTAGTCCGTTTCCATATCTTGGCATTGAAACCACCCGCACTACCCGTCACTTCTTTTACTTCAGAATAAGTCAGAAGAGTAATATTTTCATGCCTGCTGGTTTCCACCATCTTTGGTGCGGATATACAGATAGAACAGTCGTTTGTGGGGAAGGTCTTATCCAGTTTGACCATGTTTCCCCCGATACTGGGGGCTCGATCGACTATAACTACTTCGAATCCCTTGTCGGCCAGATCGAGTGCAGTTTGTACGCCGGAGATACCACCGCCGATTATCAATACATCTCCTTTCATGTTCAACCTACCATGCTATTTTTTGGGTGAGAAATACGATGAGTAATTTAATATCTTCGGTTTATTAGGAATACTTAACATCAAAATATCCGATATGCCTGAATGATTCATCATGTTACTCATCGATTATCAACTGCATGATGCCCCCCTCTTTTTAAACCTTTCTCATGCTTGTGAACTTTTCCTAAATTCTTTATACCCGTTTTACTTACTACAGGATGATATCATGGATCAAGATGAATTTGAAAAAGGACTGGTAGAGGCCATCAGGCTGGCTGTTACGCGGGTGACTTCTGAAACCCAAAAAGCCTTAGAGGAAGCCCTAAAGAGAGAAAAAAAAGATGGTCCAAAAGTCCAGTTAGAAGCGATATTGGAGAATATCGAAGTTGGAAAAGATGAAAGTAGACCGATCTGCCAGGATACGGGAACTCCCACGTTTTTCCTCGACGTAGGAGCAGATTTTGAACACACTAGCTTGATAAAAGATACTATTGTGAAAGCAGTACGGACTGCTACGGAAGAGATCCCTCTAAGACCGAATGCCGTTCACACCATCGAACACAAAAACAGTGGTGATAACACAGGTAGGTTCGTACCTGCAATACACTGGGAAGTGGTAGATGGTGATGAGGCCGTTGTACACGTGATGCCCAAGGGTGGGGGTAGTGAAAACATGAGTAAACTGGTCATGATGACTCCAGGTAAGGGTTTGAAGGGTGTTAAAGAGATCGTGTTGGAACATGTTGCAGCCATGGAAGGTAAAGCCTGTGCGCCAACTATAATAGGTATTGGCCTAGGTGGCGGCTCTGACATGGCACTTGAACTTGCCAAAAAAGCTCTACTCAGACCGGTTGGAGAGAGGCACGAAGAAACGAAAGTCGCAGAGATGGAGGAAGAACTACTTGGGATGATCAATCAACTCGGTGTAGGCCCCATGGGAGTTGGCGGTGAAACCACGGTTTTAGACGTCAAAATCGAACATGCTCACAGACATCCAGCGTCTTTCCCGGTTGCCGTGGTACCCCAGTGTTGGGCTAACAGGCAGACTAAAGTAAAGATATCTTCGGAAGGAAAGGTAGAGGTGATAGAATGAGTAAAAAGGTTTTAGAAACACCCATAGACCCGGAAGAAGTCAAGAAGTTGAGAGTAGGGGATACGTTTTACATAACTGGAATCATATTCACAGCTAGAGATGCGGCTCACGAAAAATTACTCTCACTAGATGATGAAGAAGTACCCTTCGATCCTTCAAAATACGCTATGTTCCACTGTGGTCCGGCTATACACAAAGTCGATGGAAAATGGGAAGTCGTTTCAGCAGGCCCTACAACGAGTATCAGAATGGAGATATTTGAAGACGACTTCATAGAACGGTTCGGAACCAAGATCATCATCGGAAAAGGTGGGATGGCCGACAGAACACTCGAAGCACTCGAGAAACATGGTGCGGTCTACACCCAATACACAGGTGGTGCCGGAGCTCTCATGGCCAACGCTATCAAGGAAGTGGATGATGTTTATTTCTTAGAGGAACTCGGTATACCAGAGGCATTCTGGATGTTCAAAGTCAAAGAAGCGGGTCCGTTTTTGGTCACTATGGATTCTGCTGGTAACAGTATACACGCCGATGTGGCTGAAGAGATCGAAAAGAACCTTGAAGAACTTAAATCTCAACTGTGAACGTTGATATAACAGTTCATGGGCGAAATAATCGATGAGATAATAAAGGCGGACAGGATAACTGCTCTAACTGGGGCAGGTATGTCAGTGGAAAGCGGTATCGCTCCTTTTAGAGGAGAGAACGGGCTGTGGAAAAAGTTCGATCCCCAGGAGATGGCTAGCGTTACTGCCTTTGAGAAAGATCCTGAAAGGTGTTGGAAATTATTCAAGCTTCAGATCGAAGAATGTTTGGACAGTGCACCTCATAAAGGTCACTATAGTCTTGTAGAAATGGAAGAACATGGTTTGAATTCGGTTATCACCCAAAATATCGACGGGCTTCATCAAAAGGCAGGTAATGAAGAAGTACTGGAGCTTCACGGTTCACTCGATAGATTGATCTGCCTCTCATGCGGTAAGCAGTTTGAAACGAGTGAGTTTCAGAATGAAATAGTCCGTGATGAGATACCCATATGTAACTGTGATGAGATCCTGAAACCAGATGTAGTCCTTTTCGGTGAACCTCTTCCTGAGAATATTCTAAAAAATGCGTGGCTGGAAGCTGAAAGATCTGATCTGATATTTAGTCTAGGAACCTCCGCTGTAGTACAGCCGGCTGCATCGATCCCAACAATAGCTAAGGAAGGCGGAGCTACAGTGATCGAGATCAATCTTGAAGAAACTCCTTTGACAGGACGGGTAACCGACCATTTCATTGAAGGTAAAATTGGTGAGGAATTACCGAAACTATTGGATCTCCTATAGTTCTTCATCCAATAATTTACCGATATCACCAGGCATTCTAGCTACGGGAACTCCAGCTTTCTCGAATGCTTTGATCTTTGATTCAGCAGTGCCTGTTCCACTTTCAGAAACGATGGCACCTGCATGTCCCATCCTCTTTCCTTCGGGTGCTGTTCTACCAGCTATGTATGCAACTACAGGTTTTTCGACGTTCTTATCGATATATCTAGCCGCTTTTTCTTCTGCGTTCCCCCCGATCTCACCGATAAGAACCATGGCTTCAGTGTCAGGATCTTCCTCAAAGCGCTTTAAAGAACCTATGAAGTCCATCCCTACGATCGGGTCACCACCTAGTCCGAATGCTGTGGATTGGCCGTATCCTCTTTTTGTCATGGAATTAACGATCTCGTAAGTCAAAGTTCCACTTCTAGAGACCAGACCGATGTTTCCTGCTTCGAAGATATGATTAGGCATGATACCCACCTTCGATTCACCTGGTGTTATTATTCCGGGAGTGTTCGGTCCTATTATCGTGGTATCGTGCAACTCGGCGACCCTCATTATCTCCGAAGAGTCCTGAACGGGTATGCTCTCGGTTATGATAACAACCGGATCCATCCCTGCGGTTATCGCTTCGAAGGCAGCGTCCTTGCAAAAGCGTGCTGGAACGAATATTATGGAGGTGTTCGCACTTTTTTCCTCTTTCGCCCTTTCGACGGTGTTAAAAACAGGTACACCATCAACTTCTTTTCCACCTTTTCCGGGTGTAACCCCCGCTACTATGTTCGTACCGTAATCCCTCATGTATTTGCTGTGGAACTTGCCTTGAGTACCGGTTATGCCCTGTACCACTACTTTTGTGTCTTTATCAATTATAATGCCCATGGTTGAAAGAAAGGGTACCTATTTTTAAAATCTTCGATTATGTGTACGTTCAATGCAGTACTGTTATGAAGATTATCCCTAAGAGGATACCTGTTAGAATACCGATGATGGCTGAATGACCTTTAGCTTTCCTATGAGCATCGGGGATGAGTTCATCGAAAACTATGTAAAGCATCGCTCCAGCAGCAAAACCTAGGCTTACTGATAAAGCCCAATCTGAAACACCCCCTAATAACCCACCTATAAATGCCCCGATACCCATGGGTACACCTGCTAGAGCAGCTATCGAAAGGACTTTAGATGTTTTAACACCTCCAATACACATAGCGGCTCCTACAGCCATACCTTCTGGAAAATTATGGATCGCCATAAGGACAGCGATTGACAATCCTACTTTAAAAGACACCATCATACTTGTGCCGATAGCCACACCTTCAGGCAGGTTGTGGAGAGCTATACCTATACTTAGTAGTATACCTGTCTTAAGGTACCTCCCTCTTTTTGTGTCACCATCTTTACTGAATGAGAAATGACGGTGAGGAAACTTCATGTCTAAAAAACCGATTATACCTATACCGATCAAAATACCAAAAATAGCACTAAAGATGGTCCCTTCTTCTATAGCTTCAGGTATCAGTTCCATGAAACTTATCGAGGCCATGATACCAGCTGATACCCCTAATAGGACACTCATCAGCCTATTTTCAATCTTCCTAACAAATACGACAGCTAAACTACCGCCAGCGGTACCAATCACACCGCTCAATAGCCCTATGACAGTTAGTAAAAGTAGGTATCGCATATTTTATATAACCTCATCTTCGAACTTGAAATATTTCATCTTCGGAAAATGTTTAGGTATACCCCAGTAATTAGATTTTCGGTGTTTTATAGTAAAAACATATGGATGGAAATCATGCCTTTTCTAACTCTATCCAGAACTTACTTCCCTCTCCCAATTCAGATTCAACTCCCACTTCACCACCCATCTTTTCTACGCCCTTTTTAACGATGGCCAACCCTACACCTGTTCCTTTATAAGATTCTATACCGTGTAATCTTTCAAATACCTCGAATATCTTTTCCTGCTCTTCTTTTTTGATACCTATACCATTATCTTCTAAAAATATTCGTACTTTGTCGGTTTTTTCTTCACTATATATCTTTATATCTGGATCATCTTCTACGAATTTAAGTGCATTTGATATCAGGTTGGTTAAAATTTGTTTCAAGACTGTTCTCTCACCCATGACATTAGGAATATTTGATATCGATAGCTCAGCGTTTTTCTCTTGGATCTTTCTGCTTAGTTCCTCCTGGATAGATCCTAAGACATTATTAACATCTACCTGTTTTAAGGTTATTTCAGTTCTGGTGAGTTTGCTATAATTAAAAAGATCGCTGATCAAGAGTTCCATACGCTTAGAAGCGCTGTCGATCCTTTGTAGATAATGTTTTCCCTCTTCATCCAAAACATCACTATGATCCTCAAGGATTGCTCTAGTGAAACCCTGGAGTGCTCGTAAAGGAGCTCTTAGATCATGTGACACAGAATGTGTAAAGGATTTCAAATATTCATTCATTTCCTTTAGTTTTCTAGTCCTTTCCTCAACTAGCTCTTCTAGATGGTTTTTATATTCCCTTAATTCTTGCTTTGCCCTTTTCCTCTCTGTTATATCCATTATCGAAACTAGTACACTAGAGTAGTCTTCTTCGTGCCCTTTGGCAACCACCCATTTTAAAAAGATATCGATTTTGTTTCCCTTAAGTGTTCGATTCTCCGCTTCACCACTGAATTCTTCTTCACCGTCTAATAGGGCATACAATTGATTTTTAAAGGTTTCTAACGATCTCTTTGTCAATACCTTTTTCAGATTTTTTACAAATTGTTCTTTTCCTTCTGCTTCATAGATATCCAAAGTACTCTTATTTACATCTACTATTTTGACCAAGTTAGCACATCTTTTGATTTCTTTTGGATTTTCATCAAGATAATTTTTTATATCCTCTATCTCCCGCTCCCTCAGATCATCGAAATATTGAAAGACCTCTGAGAAATCTTCCTCCCATAGAGATATCGGTGAATATTCAAATAAGTTCCGATATCTCCTTTCGCTCTTTTTTAAGTCTTTCTCGAATTCTATTCTTTGGATAGCTTCAGTAACGTGTGAGGAAAGTAGTTCGCCGATCTCAAGATCGTCTTCATCATAAAAACCCTTTTCCGTGGAAATAGTTTGAAAAACTCCAAAATCGCCTAAGGGGAAACTCATAGCTGAAAGGAATTCGTCCCGGCGGGGTTTTGCCTCCTTACTATCTTTAATATTCTTTACTAAATAAGATTCTTTGTTTCTGAAAGTTTTCCCATAAATACCTTCGTTAATGGAAAGGTGTATTCCCGTATCCAACTGTTCGTCATTTGTACGCTTTACAACAAGGTCTCCTTCTTCGTATATTATTATAGTCGCATGGTATAATTCTAAAATTTCTTTTGCTGTACTTAAAGTCAGGTCGAATATTTTTTGTTTAGAGTGACAATTCTCCAACTTCTCGGCTACTTTATACAGTTCCGTTATCTTTCTTCTGTTCTCTTTCAAACTTTTTTCGTGGCGGATCCTCTTAAGTGCTTCAGTTGCGTTAGATATCAGCAGTTCTGCCAACTCAACATCCTGTTCATCAAAAACATCAACTCTATCTGAAGTTATCTGAAAAACACCCATCGTCCCTATCGGTATTGTTATACCGGAACGATATAACTCGCTGTCAGGAGCGGCTCTATTATCATTTTGTATATCTTTACTTACGATCGTTTTTCCTGTCCGGTAGGATTCTTCAGCTAACCCAATCATCGGAAATGTATCGTCTAATGAAACAGGTATATCCGAACTGCTAGATTTGATAGTGAATTTATCTCCTTCGGCTATCTCAACAGCGCAAAGGTTGAAATCTAGAATGTTTTCAGTTGCATGTACGATCAAATCATAAACCTCCTGTTCCTCGGTTTTAGATTCAAGTTTTATTGATAACCTATGGAGGTCTTTGATCTTGTCCATACTTTTTTCTAATTTTTCTTGGGTTTCTCTCTTCTCGGTGATATCCGTTATAAAACCTTCAAAAGTTTCTACTTCATCTTTTTCATAATTTACACTAGCGCCCTGTTCCCAGACCCACTTAGTATATCCATTTTTGGTTACGATACGGTATGTTACTTCAAACGAGTCACCGTCTTTTATGGATCCTTGAATCCTATCCCATATTCTTTTCCGATCTTCTGGATGAACTATCTTATTCCCCCATATCCCATCATTCTCTTCTAATTCTGAGGCACTGTACCCGGTCAATTTTTTAACTTCGCCTTTGACCATCTCCATGGGCCATCTTTTTATATTTTTACAGCGGTAAACCATGCCCGGGAGGTTATCTATAAGTGTTGAAAGTTTCCTACTGGTTTCTTTCCTAGATTCTTCCGCCTCTACTTTCTCAGAGATATCTATCGAGAGGATTATGACCTTCTCTCTTTCTTCTTCAGGCAACGGAACTATATTGGAGATAAAATGTATGTCTTCGATAGAATCTTCAAAATGGACTGTTTCACCTTTTAGTGCTTTATCGATATATGATGCGAACCTATCTGCCTTTTCTGCTGGAAACAGGTCGTAAATATTCTGCCCAACTATATCTTCATGTTTGTATCCTAAAGTTTCTATTTCTTCCCCCTCGCTGAACAGTATATTCTGATCTTTATCTACAATATTGACCAAGCCATTTGGAAGGTTCTTTGCGATCTTTTTATAGATTTTTTGGGTTTTGGAAAGTGCCTTTTCTATTTGTTTTTCTTTTCCCTCGCTGATGATAGCGTTTTCGACCATGTCATATAATATACTAGGTTCTATTCCTTTCTGTAGATATCTGTTAGCGCCAAGATTTAAAGCTCTCATAGCTACTTCTTCTCGTCCTCTACCAGTTAAAATAATAAATGGCGTATCGTCCCCTTTACCTCTCAGTTTTTTTAAGATGTCTATACCATTTAGTCCGGGCATCTTGTAATCTGAAACAATCACATCAAAATCTTCCTTTTCCAATAGTTCTATAGCTCTTATTCCAGAAGATTCAGTATTGATCTGAAAATCGTTATTTTTGTTTTCTAAAAATATTTTTGATTGTTCAAGGATATCTGGTTCATCATCGATAATCAATATTTTCAATCGAACCACTTAAAGATTCATTATGTACAGAGCAGATAAATAGTTTACTCAAACAGTAACATTTATAAATACCATCCTCTCTGCAACGGAATACCCGCATAAAGCAGGAGGATTTCTCCTGCTACGTCGGAGGAGTCAGATATGACTATAGAAAATAAGACAAACCCGATCCTTGTCCGTCTTATCAAGGACCTCAAGGATATGGCGAGAGAGCAAAACGCACCCATCTGGCGAGACGTGGCGGAAAGGTTGGAAAAACCCTCTAGTAACTGGGCGGAAGTAAACCTTTCCCGTTTACAAAGACACGCAGATGAGGACGAGAAAATCATCGTACCAGGGAAGGTACTCGGGGCCGGGTACCTTACTAAGAGAGTGATCGTTGGTTCATTCAATGCTAGTGATAGTGCAAAAGAGGATATAATCGAGGCCGGCGGCGAGTATATGAGTATCCGCGAGCTGGCAGAACAAAACCCTAAAGGAAACGGTATAAGAGTGATGGGATGATATCATGAAGGTTTATGATGGAGAAGACAAGATTTTAGGTCGATTAGCTACCCAAGTTGCAGAGGACCTTTTGTCCGATGAAGATGTACGGGTTGTCAACGCGGAGAAGGTTTTCATCACAGGAGACAAGACTAAGATCCTAGAGGATTATAAAGAAAAAAGGGAAAGAGGTAAGGTCCGGAAAGGTCCGTATTATCCCCGCAGACCAGAAAGAATATTTAAGCGGACTGTCAGAGGTATGCTCCCTTATCAACAACCTAGGGGACGAAAAGCATTTAAAAGATTAAGAGCATACATCGGAGTGCCAAGCGAGTTCGAAGGTAAAGAGTTCCTTGGTGATGAAGTCAAGACCACTGAAACGAGCAGAGGGTTACCCCTCGAAGAGATATCAAAGCATCTCGGAGCTAAATTTTAGAGGTATCAGATATGGGAGAAAAAGAAGTTTTAACCCGGACAGGAAAAAAGAAAGAAGCTATAGCCAAAGCAACCATACGTTCAGGTGAAGGTAGAGTCAGGATAAATAGCAAACCTTTAGAAATTTATACTCCAGAGATAGCTAAACTCAAGATAATGGAACCTATCCAGCTCGTCGGTGATCGTTCAGATAAGATAGATATAAACATAAATGTTCAAGGCGGAGGAGTGATGGGTCAGGCCGGGGCGACCAGGACCGCTATCGCTTTATGTGTTATTGATTACTTCGACGACCCTGAATTAGAAGAGCTCTTCAAGGAATACGATAGGAGTCTTTTGGTATCTGATCCAAGAAGGAAATTACCTAAACAGCCCATGGGTCGTGGGGCTCGTAAGAAAAGGCAGAAATCATATCGGTGATATAAAAAATGATAATACCTATAAGATGTTTCACATGTGGGAAAGTTCTCGGAAACGTGTACGAGGTCTATCAAAGCCGAGTCGAGCGGGGTGAAGACCCTGCCGAAGTACTTGATGATCTAGGTATCGAAAGATACTGCTGTCGAAGGATCATCTTGACCCACAAGGATCTCATAGACGACGTTATGGGATATTAAAAAACGTTTTTTTTATTTCTTTTTGGGGCCGTAGGGTAGCTTGGCCCATCCTTCTACCCCGGGGCGGTAGGAACCCGAATTCAAATTTCGGCGGCCCCATTTTACATTTACATCAATTAAACATCAAGTATTTTCAATAATCTTTTCTTTCCAGACCCCAGTGTTGAGAACGATCAGCCCTATTATCGCAGCTATAACATTACTAAGGGCCATACCTATCCAAACACCAGTAGATTGAAGACCTATTATTAGTCCTAGAAACAACGTAAGTGGAACTCTTAGCCCCCACAATCTCACAAGATTCAAGATCATCTGGTACTTTGTATGGCCCGAACCTTCAAAAACTGCGTTCGTTGCCCTGAAAACTCCGAAAAATGGCATGCTGAGTGAGAATATCAGTAGAAATTGAGTACCGATTTTTACTACGTCAGGATCCTGGTTAAAAATTATGATGAACTCCTTTCGGAAAAGGAATAAAATAAGTGTAAATATGGTCATTATTCCAGATAAAGATAAGATGCCCTTCCTGACGATCTCGGAGGAACGTTCTTTATTTCCAGCACCAAGATTCTGACCTACCATGGTCGTCATGGCAACGGCTAGTCCCCCCATGAATATGAACATCAACCCGAGTATTTTATCTCCCGCATTGTAGGCCGCCAATGAAGCTTCACTGTTTGCAACTCTAGCTATGACGAATGTTAGTATAACAAAACCGAATGCAGTACCGCTGTTACCGATGCTAGCAGGGGCACCTATCTTCAAAAACTTCTTCAATCTTTTAAGATCGGGTTTCATATTCTTTAATTTTAGCTTGATTTCAACTTTACCCCTGAACAATAGATGAAGAGCTATGGCTGCGGCTATACCTCTTGTAACTAATGTTGCGAAGGCAGCTCCGAATATACCCCATTGAGGGAAGGGCCCCCATCCATATATGAACATAGGGTCTAAAATTATGTTGAGGCCTACAGCCACACCGGTGATTATCATAGGAGTGATCGTATCGCCCCACGCCCTTAATAAAAATGCGTATCCCATGAAAACGAACATGAACGGTTGGCTGATGAATGTAGTTCTGATGAATATTATACCCTGTCGTGCTACGTCTGGGTTATCTACTATTACAGAGTTTATCATGATCGGTGAGATCAAATAACCTATTATTGCGATAATCGTTGAAAAGACAAGAAAGAATAGCATGAGCTGTCCCGCATCTTTGTTTACCTCTCCGTATCTTTCTGCTCCTGTATGTTGAGAAACCAGTGCTATAGCTGCGATGCCAAATCCAGTCCCCACGGAAACCATCAGCCATATCAAAGGCCAGGAGATCTGTGTGGCCGCTAGAGCTTCTCTCCCTTCGATCCCTCCCATATTACCCAACCAGAATGTGTCTGTCAGACTGTAGGCTGTTTGAAGAACCGATTCCACCATGATCGGCCATCCAAGCAGGAACAACGTAGGGACGATCTTCCCATTCAATATATCCGGTTTTCTTTTATCGCCAAACACGACCAAATGCGAAACTTACGGCCTATTTAAACATTTGCATTTCGATGCAAGGGTACTAGTAAAATAGATGTCACTTTATTAAAAAAATCAACTTAGTTATGCAAATATTTTGATTAAAAATTGTTTGAAAAATTAAATGAATGATAAGGGGGGGGTGGGAGGGTGTTATCTTGATATTCAAGTGAATAGATAGGCTGTATAAATATTTTTCTACCTTCGAGTCTGTCAGATCTGCAATATCTCTAAATTTATTACAGATACCCAATGTAGGGAATTATAAATATGAGCATCACTATTATAGGTTCTCAAATATATGTTGTAATGTTGAGAGGATAAGAGGACGGGTATTATGGAAGCGAAAGACATCACGAGTGAAAATACTCGAAAGGAGATGAATTCTATATCTGTTCAACTCGGTATAGATGAACCAAAGGCTTTTCCCAATAAAAATAAACTTGCTGAGGAAATGATAGAAGTTATTCGAAAACAGGGATATGAAGAGGAATTAGAAGAAAAAACGAAGAGGGTGAAAGAATTACTAAGGAAATGTCGTGAAACAAAATTGGACTTATCTGGGTTTAAAAATGGGTTCAAGGAGATGAGAAACGCCAAGGGGAGTTACGATATACCAAAAGCTTTGGATCTAGCGGATGATCTCATAGAAAAAGGTGAGATACTTATCGAAATAAAAAATTTGGTCGATGATGTCCGTGAGAAATTAAATGATATTGAACAAAAGGAGATAAAATCAAGGTATAGGGACAGACTGAAGAAGTTGATCGAGGGCTTAAATGAAGGTGAACATCGATCTACTGAGGAAGGACTTAGAAATTTATTGGAAGAAATAGAAGATGAATACAGATTAAAACAGAAGTTAGAGGAAAGATTTTCGGTCGCCCGTAAAAGACTGTCGAAGTTAAGAAAGATAGATGCGGATATAGAGAAGTTGAAGATGTTAGTGAACGGGGCATTACGATCCCGGAAAAGAGGTGAGTTCAGAAAGGGATTAGAGAAGATGGATGAATTTTTAGACCAGTCGGAGATGATGCTTATTATATCTGACATGATCAGGAGATGTAACTCGAATATAAGGGAATTAAAGAAAAATGATCTAGATGTAGAACAGTATATCCGGGAACTTCAGACCGCTAAAGAAAAGGCAGACTCGGCGGATTATCAATATTCTATAGAGTTGCTTAGATATATAAATACTGAGATGGAAGATGACCTAGATGAAGTTCCTGAGGCGGGGATCGGAAGTGATTCGGTTTCAGAACCGATATCCAACAATGTATCTAAGCAAGATTTACAAGAGTTACATGATAAGTTGGACGAGGTAGAAGACGCCTTAAAAGAGGTCAGAAATATCTTAAATAAAACGATCTAGTAAATATCGTGATACTTCTGTGGAACTTCCGAATAAAGATACTTGATTTGGCTTTTTAGCAGTCATCATTTAAGGGCTATGAAAAAGATTAAAGTGTTGAAAACGCTTTCTAGTAAGTATGTTGAATAAGAAGATCGCTGAGATTTTTTACGATATAGCGGACCTTTTGGAGGTGAAGGGCGTAGATTTTAAACCAAGAGCTTACCGCAAAGCTGCTAGGAAGATCGAATCCATGAAAGAGGATATACTCGATTATTATGAAGAAGATGATCTTCGGGGTATTGAAGGCGTAGGGAAGGCTATGGAGGAGAAGATCAACGAGATCATCGAGACTGGAGGTTTAGAGTATTTAGATAATCTGAAGGAGGAATTACCCGAGGGACTGATTGATGTGATGAAGGTCCCAGATATAGGTCCAAAAAAAGCTAAGAAACTGTACGAAGAGTTAGACGTTACGGACCTAGAATCTTTGAAAGAGATGGCCGAGGCAGGAGAGATAAGTACAATCAAGGGATTCGGTAAAAAAACTCAGGATAAGATCATACGTGGAATCGACATGCTGGAAAAGATATCTGGAAGACATCTTCTAAATGAGGTACTTCCCTTAGCGGATTCTTTGATAGAATATCTCAAACCCGGTGCTGAAATGATAGAAAAAGCCGGCAGTTTAAGAAGGTTAAAGGAAACCATAGGTGATGTAGATATACTCGCGTCCGGTGACGGTTCTAAATTGATGGATTCTTTTGCTAACTATGCTGATGTTGATGAAGTGTTGGTAAAAGGTGAAACTAAGACCAGTGTTAGGATGGAGGGTGGGATCCAAGCGGATCTTAGAGTTATTGATGAAGAAAGTTTTGGGGCGGCACTGCAGTACTTTACAGGTTCTAAAGAACATAATGTGGAGTTGAGGCAGATCGCTATAGACCATGGTTACAAATTGAACGAGTACGGATTGTTCAGTAAAGATGATGAAAAGAAAGTAGCTGGAGAAGATGAGAAGAGTATCTACGAGAAATTGGGCATGGATTGGATCCCCCCAGAGTTGAGAGAGAATCGGGGGGAGATCGAAGCTGCTCGAAATGGTGAACTACCTCAGCTCGTTGAATTCGATGATATCAAAGGAGACCTTCAGTGTCATTCGGACTGGAGTGATGGTGTAAATACGATCTTAGAAGTGGGCAGGGCTGCTCAAGAGAAAGGTTACGAGTATATCGCTATAACAGACCATTCGGAAAGTCTTACAGTCGCTGGAGGATTAGATAAGCAGGAGATCGAAGAAAGGGAGGAAGAGATACGGTCAGCTCAGGAAGAGTTGGAGATCAAGCTACTGTCAGGTATCGAAGTGGACATCAAGAAAGACGGCAGTTTAGATATGGATCATGAAACTTTAGAAGAACTTGATATCGTTTTAGGCGCGGTACATTCCAATTTTAGAATGGAAGCCGAGGAACAAACAAAAAGGATAACCGATGCGTTCAGCACCGGACTCATCGATATATTCGCACATCCTACCGGTCGTAAGATCGGTGAAAGGGAGCCTTATAAAGTCGATATGAGAAAGATAGTGAAATCCGCTAAAGATAATTCAGTAGTGTTAGAGATCAATGCATCACCGCAAAGATTGGATCTAGATTCACTAGATGCTAGGGAGGCTATGGATAAAGGCGTACTCATATCACTCGGAACTGATGCACATGGTTTACAGCATCTCGACTTTATGAAGTATGGTGTTGGGATAGCACGCAGAGGATGGTTGGAAAAGGATGACGTGATCAACACTTTATCTTACGATGAGTTGATAGACTTTTTGAAGGGGAGATAGAATATGGAAGAGTTCGATATACCTAGTGACAAAGAAAAAGCAGAGGATAGGATCCAGGAATTGCGTGATGAGATAAGATATCATGACAGAAAGTATTATATCGAGAGCGAGCCCGAGATCAGTGATTACGAGTACGACATGCTTGTCAAAGAGTTAGAAGCTTTAGAAGAGGCGTATCCAGAACTTGTCACACCAGATTCTCCAACTCAAAGAGTCGGTTCTGGGGAGATCGACGAATTTGAAACCGTTGAACACATGAGCGTGATGCTTAGTTTGGATAATACTTACAATCACGAAGAATTGAAGGACTTCGATAAACGGGTAAAAAAGGGTCTAGGTAAGGATAAAGTGGAATACGTAGTCGAGCCCAAGATCGATGGTTTGGGAGTGGCACTCTATTATGATGATAAGGTGTTTCAAAGAGGGGCTACTAGAGGTGACGGAGAAAGGGGTGAAGATATCACACCTAACTTGAAAACCATTCACACTATACCTCTGAAGTTGAGAAATGAAACCGTACTTGAGACTGCAGAAGTCCGCGGTGAAGTTTACATGCCCAGGGACGAATTTGAAGAGATGAACGAAGAGAGGGAGGAGCAGGGTAAGGAGCCCTTCGCCAATCCCAGGAATGCAGCCGCTGGAACGGTCAGAAATAAAGATCCAAAGATAGTTGCTGAAAGGCCTCTGGATATCTTTATTTACACATTGAGTTACGTGGAGGGCGAAGGATTTCAGACCCACTGGAAAACCATGCAAGAGATGGAAAAAGCTGGGTTGAAAGTTAATGAGAACATAGTCAAGTTGGATGATATAGAAGAGGTCCTAGAATATATTGATGAATGGGGGGAGAAGAAGGACCAATTAAATTATGAGATAGACGGTATGGTGGTTAAAGTCAATGATCTAGAAGATCAGGAGAAATTGGGGGCTACTTCGAAGCATCCACGATGGGCTATAGCTTACAAGTACCCGGCTATGAGGAAGACCACCAAGTTGAAGGAAATAGAGATCCATGTCGGTAGGACCGGTAAATTGACACCTATCGCTGTATTGGAACCTGTTCAACTTTCTGGTACCACTGTTTCCCGTGCTTCTTTGCATAACGAGGATGAGATCGAAAGAAAGGATGTGCGGGAAGGTGATACAGTGCTTGTGGAGAAGGCAGGTGAGATCATACCACAGGTTGTGAAAGTCATCAAAGAGAAAAGAGATGGGAGTCAACAGAAATTCGATTTCCCTGAAACTTGTCC
>JAWOGF010000020.1:0-30723 GCA_046497075.1 Candidatus Saliniplasma sp. | reverse complement strand
ATGAAAATGGTATTATTACCATGCAAATTTTATATGCACCCGTTGTTGCATGGCCAATGTTTTGATTATATTCGATATTTTATCTTATCAACAATTGGGTGACAAGACAATTGGATGATGTACATATTTCTCAGTAGATAAGTGGGTATTCGTTCCTTTATTTTCTGATTCTACTGATTCTATTTTACTGTTCTTGATAGGTATCGAAACCGTAGCTTCAGCGCCATCATATATATTTCTTATTTCATCAGTAACTTGCCGCCACTCGCCTATTAAATTTTGAGCAGAAAGGTGGAGTGTATATTTCCCCCCCCCCTCGTTGGGAACCTTAAACTGAAAAACTGTTTGGGCCTGGTAAGTGGAATCAGTTACCCCTTCTTCTATTTCATTTTGAAATTCAATGAATGCTTCTTCTCCAAAACTAGTCGCATCGCCCTTTAAATTGGTTTTAGTAGCATCTATATCTTCATATACCAAAGTAGCCCAACTCATAGGAACAGGACTCACTTCGTCTGCGAATGTCCATGCTGCCTCTTCGACAAATGCTTTAACCGTGTCACCTGGTTCATCACTTTCACCCTGTCCATACCAGTTATCACCTATCGTATTTGTTCCATGATTCTGACTAGTCAAAATATCGAGTTCACCAGCGTCCGCCTCAGAATCTTCACTTGTGAATTCACCTTGTAGGTCGATTCCATATCCATTATAGTTATTTTCTCCGGGAGTTACTACACCCTCTGCGTAGGCATCTGCTGTTACTCTTACTTTTATCTCAGTGTAATCCTGACCATTATCGTTTATGTAATTTGTATCATATACATCTACGTCTAACGATATTGCGTTTTCTAGGTAGTAATCAATACGATACCATGTTCCAATATAATGACTATCATCGTCAATATCCTGCTGCAGGTCAAGGTTATAACCCTCCATATCTACTGAATCCGGACTTTGGACCCAAACCGATTCATAAACTTCATCTTGAGCAGATGCCAAGTCACTAATCGGAATTACCGTCAAACATAATGCAATCACTACCGATAAAGTGATTAATTTAATTTTCATAACGTAATCACCTCTTTAAAAATGTTACCTCAACCGTTGAAGTCACTTCCTCAGAAAGACCGCCCAATACAGACTGGAACTGATACGAATACTCATTGCCTATATTTGATTCATCGATGCCAATCTGTACCATCGTTTCAATATTGAATCTTTCCTCTTCTACATCAAAGGTAATGAAAGATTCGTGTTCTCCTCTTGCACCTGGACTTATTTTCTCTGTTTCGTCCCAGCCTACAAAACTAGCATTTTTACCTTCGTTGGAACTGGTTAAGAAATCTAATCTGTTCTTTCTAGTGTTTTTCCCCCCTAAACCTTGAGCTGTCAACCTGATTTCATCGGGATCTAAATCACTAGAAAATTTACCTTCAGCACTAAGCCATATCTTAGTTTGATAGTTACCTTCACCGGTTATTGATGACATGAACATCTCGACATTCAATTCCAATGTGCTTTCATTATTTACCGTTGTAACAGAAGTAGCGGTCTCATTCTCATAATACTTGTCCGTAAGATCCGTCTCTTCCACTAAGTTCTCTCGATATTCTACTTCTAACTCCTGGTATCCCTCATCTACATCTATCTCTATCTGCTCCCCCTCATTCCAATACCCGGCGACTATCATCGTCACCGCGAGCATCGCAATTATCGGGAGTACCATCACTCGTATTTTGGTCGTTTCTGATATTTTACTTAATATAATATCACCATCGACAACGCATAAAAGAATTCTCGTATATATGTATATATCGGTTTTTTAGAATCTATATCGGTGGGACGGTTCTTCGTTTTATCGTGCTATTCATATCTAACTCAAAGCACAATGTTTTGAGTGTGTCAACTTCTTTGATCTTGGCACTTTTGAATCGCCTCTTGACCTGATACTGATCCTCCGACGGCATCAAACTATTTTGTCAAACCGCCAGTATCACTAAATCCTTGACATGCACATTTTAGACGATGGGCAAGTAAAATTTAAATAATTAAAGTACAGTTGAATCTTAGATAGATATGAACGAGAAGATCATTATCGTTGCGGTTGTATCACTCATGCTGGTCGGGTTGTTCACAGTTCTTCCGGGAGTAAGCGAAGCAGATGAAAGTATAACGGTTACTGACGCTAGAGGGGAGACTATCACTTTTGAAGCTCCTCCTGAAAGGATAATATCTTTCATGCCGTCCAATTCGGAAATATTATGTTACATCGGAGAGGGGGATAGGGTCGTAGGAGTCGATGATTTCAGTGACTACCCATCTGAAATAGAAGATCTTCCTACTGTTGGCGACTCGTCCTCTGTAGATTATGAAAAGATCACCGAGTTAGAACCAGATGTTGTAGTAACACCCTCTTTCAACAACCATACGATCAACTACCTAGAAAAAATAGGTCATACGGTGGTGGCTACGAACTCCAACACTTTAGAGGACGTTTATTCAGACATGAGAGTACTAGGTACCATGTGCGGTATAGAAGAGGAAGCAGATCAGATGGCAAACGAACTTGAAAATGATATGAACGAGATCACCCAGAATACTGCGGATCTACCCAGAGAAGATAGAGTCGATATATTCTACATCGCATCGGTGGGACCCATATACACGCCGGGAAACCACACCTTCCAAAACACCCTGATACAGAATGCTGGGGGGAACAATATCGCAGATCAGGAAGACGGGTGGTGGATGATATCCAAGGAAACTATAGTAGACGAGGATCCTGAGATAATCATAGCTACAGAAGGATTACAGGAGCAGGTCGAAAACCTTATTGAAGATGAGGTCTGGCAGAGTATTTCTGCAGTAGAAAATGATAAAGTTTATTATGTCAATGACGACATCTTCTCAAGACCTGCACCTAGAGTTGTCGAAGCACAATCAACGTTAACGGATATCACCGTTGAACACCTAGGTATAGAAGAAAACGGAGAGAAAGAAGATGTTCCCGGATCCACCTTACCCATATTACTGGTGAGCATAGCGATAACTTTCACTATATCGATCAAAAATAAGAGATATAAAAGAGATGATTAAAGAAAGAACGGGTTGGATTATAGCTGGACTTGCAGTCCTATTACTGATAACCGCAATCTATTCAGCCACTGTTGGAACCGCAGATATATCTTTGAGAGAAGTTGTATGGATAACACTTTCAGAGGTGCCTCTAATAAACAGATGGGTAACCGCTCCAGAAGGTTCCTCTAGAACCATCGTGGTGTTGATCAGACTACCACGTATCATTCTAGGTATTATAGCAGGTATAAGTCTATCCGTTTCCGGAACTTCAATGCAGGGGATATTCAAGAATCCAATGGCATCACCGTTCATATTAGGTGTATCCGCTGGTGGTGGGTTAGGTGCAGCTGTTGGATTATACCTCGGCGTGATTTTCTACTACCTACCTCTTCTAGCTTTCTTGACAGCTCTGGGCACTGTCTTCCTGGTTTTCGCATTGGGTAGAGTGAGAGGAAAAACCGATATCGCCACTTTACTTCTAGCTGGACTAGCAATGAATTTCCTTATGTCCGGACTCACCAGTTATATCCGGTACATGAGTCCCCCGGAAAAGATGGTGCAGATGCAGATACTTTCTTTCATGCTGGGTAACTTGAATGAGGCTACCTGGGACCACGTCTATATCACCCTGCCTGTAATGATAGTGGGTGTGGCTTTAGTTTTCGCATATTCTAGAGATCTTAACGTCATCCAGATGGGAGAGGAGTCCGCTTTACAACTCGGTGTGGATGTGGAAAGAACCAAGTTCGTTCAGCTAGTCATCTCAAGCCTTCTAGCAGCTACTATGGTGGCATTCACAGGTATAATCGGATTCGTGGGGTTGATGATACCTCATGGGGCTAGGTTGATAGTGGGTCCGGAGCACAAGCGTCTCATCCCTACCGCAGCACTGATGGGGGGTATTTTTCTAATCCTCTGTGATACCATCTCTAGAATCATGGGGGGGATCCCCGTTGGTATAATCACTGTTCTACTGGGTTCCCCCTTCTTCATATACCTCCTTATCCGGAACAGGGGTGATACAGGATGGTAGGGACTTTGGAAGTTAGAAAACTAACCTCAGGGTACAAAGAAAAGGAAGTTTTGAAAAAGGTTTCATTCGATCTTAAAAGTGGTGAAGTACTCGGGATAATCGGCCCCAACGGCTCCGGTAAGAGCACTTTGATCAAAGCCATCACGGGAGTTATACCCATCTGGTCCGGAGAAGTCAAGTACGATGGTAAAAATATAAATGAGTTTTACCGAAGAGAACAGGCACGTAATATCGGGGTAGTACCGCAGGACACTTTCATCAACTTCCCTTTCACCTCGTGGGAGGTCGTGATGATGGGGAGAAATCCATACCTGGGACGGTTCGAGAATCCAAAACGAGATGATGATCTCGCCGTAAAAGAAGCCATGGAAGCGACTAAAACTTTAAAATTCAAAAAACGGTCAGTAAGAGAACTTTCTGGAGGTGAACTTCAAAGGGTGGTGGTCGCAAGAGCTTTAGCTCAAGAACCAGAGTTGATATTCCTAGATGAAGCTACTTCACATCTAGATATTGGTCATAAACTCGAGATAATGAACCTGATGAAAGATCGAACAAAACATCAGAACAAGGGAGTATTATCCATCCATCACAACCTAAACCTTGCCGCTAGGTACTGTGATAATATAGTGCTTTTAGATGAGGGAGAAGTCCATGCTAAGGGAACACCAAAGGAAGTTTTAACGAGAGCCCATCTGAGAGCGGTGTACGGGATAGAAGCGGAGGTCGATGAGAATCCGAGAGATGGGTCGTTATATGTTACACCTATAAGAAGAAAAGAGATAGTAGACGATAAGGAGGAGGTAGTTCACGTAATCTGCGGTGGAGGAACTGGTAGAACACTGTTGAAGGAATTGGTAGAACATGGCTACGAGGTGACCGCTGGTGTTTTAAACGTGATGGATTCTGACCAGAAGATGGCGGAATTTTTAGATCTAAATTGTATCACAGAGGCTCCGTTCTCATCTATCAGTGAACAAAACAATAGTGAAAATCTGAAGTTGATGGACGAAGCAGATATAGTGGTGGGTACCGATTTCGCCGTGGGTCCCGGTAATTTAGATAATCTTAAAGCTCTAGTTTACGCGGCTGAGTCAGGCAAAAATGTTCTACTCCTTGAAAGGGAAAGGTTTAAAGAAAGAAATCACGTAGGTCAGGAAGGTGATGAGATCTACCGTGAATTGAAGGGTAAAAGCAGTGTAAAAACCTTTACTGGCTTGCAAAGATTGTTAAGAGAAATAAACGGGGGGAATATATAAATACCCTCCTTTTTATCATTTACACGCTCAGATTGAGCACTTTAAGACAATCAGCAAAAAACAAGAGGTGAATCAAGTATGAATAGAGGATTTGGTGCATCTCCCCCTGTTGAAGAGGGAGAAACGTATGATGTAGAGATCGAAGACATGGGTAAAGAAGGCGACGGTGTCGCCAAAGTAGAAAATTTCGTCGTATTCATCCCCGATACAGAAGTCGGGGATAAAGTTACTATTGAGATAACGAAGGTTCTCCACACCATGGCTTTTGGAGAAGTTAAAGGTGAAGCAGATTCTGTCGAATCTGAAGAATCTGAAGAAGAGGATGTCGAGTCTGATATCTCAGTAGAAGAGATCGAACTCGAATAAATATCCATTAATGAAAGTTGATCGTCGGGAAGAGATCATCTGAAATCGATTCTTTTTCCGCTGAAGTTCTCAAAAACCTTTTTTACTTTTCTTTTTAATACCGTTTCATGAAGAATTACTTGAGAGTATTTGGACACACCGCTGTGGATATTATCTTGCAAACCGATAGTTTACCGGAACCGAATTCGTCTACTGCAGTAAAAGAAAGGACCGTCCGGTGGGGTGGCACTGGTGCCAATATAGCCAAGGCAGCGGCCGATCTGGACGTGAAAACCGGTTTATCTTCTTTCGTTGGAGATGATTTCCCGGAAAGATATGAGAGATCTTTAGTAGATAGTGGTATCGACCCCGAAGGGCTTGTGAAAGTTAAAGGTGAAAATACACCAACCTGCTGGATCGTCACCGAACCTAGTGGAGACCAGATGGCTCTCATGGATCAGGGTGCTATGGATAAGATCGGTAACAAAACGGTTAGAAATGACTGTATCAAGGACAGTGAGATCATACATATAGGGACCGGAAGACCGGAGTATTATCGGGATGTGATGAAGATCGCATCGGGGCTTGATAAAACCATAGCTTTCGATCCTGCTCAAGAATTGAAGTACGTTTATGGACCAAATACATTCAAGGATTTATTGAAGATGTCGGACTTCTTTTTCTGCAATGAAGTAGAGGCTGAATTGGCGTTAAAATATTTGGATATTGACGAAGTTAAAGAGGTCCTAGAGTATACAGATCACGTAGTGGTTACAAAGGGAAGGAAGGGAAGTAGAATTTACACACGAGAAGGTATAGAAGATATCCCTAGTATCGAACCTGAAGAGATCGTGGACCCCACTGGTGCAGGTGATTGCTATAGAGCGGGTTTCTACGCGGGTAAATCTAGGGGATACGATATATTCGATTGTTGTTTAATTGGTTCTGCCAGAGCAAGTTTCGCACTGGAATCCCATGGGCCGCAGGAAAGAGAAGTGAAGTGGGAGATGGTTCTTGAAAGGTTGGAAAGTTCCGAACACAGCATAATCCATTAATATACCTCCCTGTATATGTATTGATAACCGGTGAACGCCTTGGTAGAGAAAGAGGATATTTTAGCGGAACTTGAAAAGATGAGTCGTGAACGTTTTCAAAGACTCAGTATCAAACTTCTTGAGAACATGGGATTTGAGGTCACATCCGTAAAAAGTTTAGGAGGGGACCTAGAAGCAGAAGGTGAAGTGCAGAGAGAGGAGAATATAGAGGATTATATAATAAGGATCACCAGATCTAGGGGTGAACCGGATAAAGAAGTAGAAGGGATGAAAAGCGCCTTCGGTCCTGGGGTGAGGGGTTTTTATTTGACCACGAGAGATATCTCTGAAGTTCCAGAAGAGGAGAATATAGAGGTGGTAGGTGGAAACGGTTTTTTTGAGCTTTTAAAGGAATATGATATGGTACCCCGAATAGAAAAAAAAGAAGAAGATGGTAGTAGGACGTTGGCTAGTGCAAGCGAACAGGACCGCTTATTGAGATGGGGGGACGAATTCAAGAAAAAAGGAAAACTCGAAAAAGCTCTAGAGTATTATGACAAAGCAGTAGAAAATAAACCGGGGGATATCACCGCCATAATCAGAAAAGTTAAAACACTCATGGAATCGGGTCAAATATCTGATGCAATAGATATCATAGAAAAAACATTGGAATCCGTTTCCGAAAACACAAAACTCTGGTATCTGCTGGGTAAAGCTTACCATGAAATAGAGAGATACGATGATGAAGTAGAAGCTTACGAAAGAGCACTCGACCTCAACGAAGACCATGTCCCATCTTGGAAGAATATGGGTGCGGTGTTTTTTGAAAAAGGCGATTATGACGAGGCACTTCTCTGTTTTGATAGAGTCCTGGAGGTGGAACCGAAAGACGAGGTAGCCTGGAACAACAAAGGTCTGTGTTTGATAAAAAAAGGTGAGCTTAAAGAAGCTTTAAATTGTATTAACAATGCATTGTCCATCTATCCAGAGTTTGAAGATGCCCTGATAAATAAGATCTTGATTTACGAGAAACAGAACCGGATATCAAAGTCGATCCAAGTAGCTAATCAACTTACAGATCTATATCCGAGGAACGAGAGTTTTCACTACATCAAAGGTGCTTTCCTAGAAAAAGGGGGATATGATAAGGAAGCCGCGGAGTCTATCGAGAAAGCTTTGGAACTGAACCCGAATTACGATGCCGCTTTGAAATTAAAGAAAAAGTTGAGAAGTAGAGAAGAGGAAAAGGAACATCGCAGACAAAAAACATACGCACAAGAAGAACGAAAAGAGGTCGTTGAGGAAAGGGATGAGGATTTCGAACGGGTAAGAGAAGAGAAAGAAAAACTAGAAGAAAAATTTGACGAAACGAAAGATGAACTTGAAGAGGTGAAAAAGGCAAAGAAAGAACTTGAAGAAGATCGAAGGGAAAAAGTAAGACCGGAAGAGGGGAGAGGGGAGATCGAAAAGGCAGTTGAAGAAAAAGAAGAGAATATCCAGCAGGTCATAAAGGAGAAAGAAGGATTCAAAGAGAGATTTGAAAATGTTAAACAGGAGTTAGAAGAGGTAAAAAGTTCAAAAAGAGAACTAGAAGAGGAATTAGATGAGATCAAAAGGGAAACAGAAGGAAAAGACAAAGACATCGTAAAAAAACTAGAAGAACAGAAGGGAGAGATAGAAAAACTCCAAGAAGAAAAAGAAAGGTTCAAAAAAGCTCTTGAAGAGAGCAGTAAGACCATCGAGGAATTGAAAGCTACAAAGGAAAAACTCGAGAAGGAACTAGAAAGTATAAAGGAAGAAAAAGCTAGCAGTGTAGAAAAGGAGACTGAAAAGGAGCTGAAGAAAAAAGAGGAAAGGATAGACCGATTGGAGAAAGAAAAAAACGAACTCAATGATAAACTAGAGAGATTACGAGAAGAAAAGACTGGCGAAGAAGAGATCATGGAAGGTATGGCACAGGTCAGAAAAGAAGAAGAGAGACTAAAAAAGAAAGTGACATATCAAGAAACGGAGCTCATGTGGAAGATGGGGGAATACGAGAGTGTTGTTGAAAACCTCACTGGGAATGAACCGCCAGAATTTTTGACAGTCCTGGGTGCGTGTTACTACAGGCGTGGCGACCTTGAAAAAGCTGAAGAACTGTTTCTAAAAGCTGATGAAAATCTTTATGCAAATTTGAACCTCGAGGAATTGTATTACAAAAAAGAACAATATCATAACAGTCAAAAGATATCGGAGAAGGTCATCGAAAAAAAGGATCAAAACTGTGTCTACTGGGAGAGAAGAGGGGAAAGCTTAAGGCGGGGGGGTAAAATCGAAGAGGCTATTTTAGCATATTTGAAGGCCGAGGAGTGCTTAGAGGGGGAACTTGAAGATTTCATAATGGCGAAGGCCCGGTGTAATGCTGGTGTAAGTGGGCTTGAAAGGGGGATGGAAAACTTAATCAATGTTCCTGACGAAGAAAAAAGTCCTGAACTATCCAATCTATTGGGTGTCTTCCGATATAAAAATAGAGAGTATAAAGAGAGCGTAAAATATCTTAGAAAGGCAGTTGAGACGGAAAAAGCTTTATTCTATAATAATCTAGGATGCGCTGCCTACAAACTGGGTAGATATGGTGAAGCATTATCCTCCTTCGAAAACAGCTTGAAATCCGAACCGGATAACATAATTTATCTGAACAATCTTGGATACTGCCAACTTCAACGAAATATCATTGATTCTGCTTATAACAATCTAAAGAGGGCCCTCGAGGTGAATGAACAGGATCCCATTACCTTATACAACCTCGGTTTGATCGAGAGGGAAAAAGGAAAAGAGAGCTGGAAGGAGAGAATGAAAAAAGCTGTAGAATTTTCATCGGAGTTTGACGAAGCCGAAAGACTCCTTGAAGAGTAAATTATTTATACTAGTTGTTGTTGTAAGTTTTGAATCATTTAGAAGGCATCGAACCGAGTCGTCTAAATGGATAGGTAACGATGCCGTATCAAAATATCACGATAATTTCCTCCTCATTTTTTTTCTCGTTCGATGATGAACCCATGGATATCAACTAAACTTTTATGTACCTTCGAGTTGATAATATATTATTGCAAATAAAGAGGGCAAAATCATGTCAATCGAAGAAGGATGTAGGGTAGCGGTAGAAACGTGCATGGGGGTTACTCCTGAAGATAGAGTTGTTGTAGCTGCAGATAATGACTCTCTAAAAATCGCAAAGAAATTACAAGAGAAATTGCTTGAGATAACTCCACATGTAAGATTCTTTAACATTGATATATATGGGGAACGTCCCATCTCTCACTTTCCAGAGAGTATGGAAAAGGCCGCTATGGATGCTACTGTTACCTTCTGGACAGCAAAAGCGGTAGAAGGGGAATTGGAAACCGTGAGAGGACCGTTCTTGAAGGCTGGTGTGTATAATGGTAGACATGCACACATGGTAAATATAACCGAAGAAATAGTTAAAACAGGCCTTACAGGAGACTATAATAAAGTAGAAGATTTCACCAATAAATTCCATTCAAGACTGAAAGGTGCGGAGCAGATCAAGATAAAGTCTGAAGCGGGGACGGACCTTACAGCGGAGGTTGGTAAATATAAATGGGTGGCTACAACGGGTATTATTCGTGATCCTGGATCGTGGCACAATCTTCCAGATGGAATGGTGTATACCGTACCCCAAAGTATGAAAGGTACTGCCGTTATCGATGGGACTCTCGGTGACTATTTCGATGAAGTTTACCCGATATCAAGAGTTGAAAAATCACCTTTGAGTATCGAAATAAAAGATGGAAGACCTCCAAAGATGAAATCTATCGAATGCGATGATAAAGAGATCGAAAGAGATATCCGAGAGTATTTAGAAAGAAACGAATGTTCTTCGTATGTCGGTGAGGTGGGGTTCGGTACAAATCCTTACGTGGATAGGTTGATAGGATCGATATTGATCGACGAGAAGGCACCGGGTTTTCATATTGCTTTCGGTGATCCAAATCAAGATATGACCATGGCTGGATGGACCTGTTCAGAACATATAGATATGGTTATGCAGGACTGTGACGTATGGGTGGATGATGAAAAGATTATGGAAAGAAGTGAGTATATAAAAGATATTGTATAGACCTCTATGATGCGGCTGCCGGGATTCGAACCCGGGCAGCAAGCTTGGGAAGCTTGAGTCTTAACCAACTGGACCACAGCCGCATAGGAGAGGGGGACCCCTATATTTCATGTGGAATACAATGAGATGTATCACCTATTTATGTTGTATTCTTCTTCCTTTTCAACGACTTTATCTTCGTAATCCGAACCTAAATGGATGGCTAATGTTTCGATCCTAGCGATATTTTTTATGAATTTACTTTTACTTTCCGTATCCATAAGCTCTTTGAACTCCTGCATCTTAAGATAAAGATCCACTAGATACCAGGAAAAAGCGATTACTACGAAGATACTAAGTACGAAAAGCCAGTAAATCCAATTTCCCATCATATCGGCCATGGATAATAGAGTATCAGGGGCATAGGACTCCAATACTACACTGAAAAGTCCAAGTACAAATACATATATACCAGCTATCAGAGCAATTATAGAGAGTATGATTTGGTTGTCCTTTAGTTTCTTTTTAAGTTTCATATTATCCCTGAAACTTGAATATTTTACTTAAATGTTATCATCTATCAGTGATGATGCGAATGAAGATTATAAAACGCTCTTTCGACAACTTCACTCAACGCAGGATGTATATGCATACCCCTGAATATTGGATTAGCACTCTGGTCCTGTGTATACATCAGATTGATTATTTCTTGTATCAAAGTTGATGCCTGAGGTCCAACTATATGAGCACCTAAGATACGGTATGTATCCTTCTCAACGATCACTTTAATAAAATAATCTTCAGCCATCATAGCCAAACCCTTACCAGTATCACTGTACGGATAATATCCGATAAGAACATCATGTTCTTTCTTTGCATCTTCTTCAACCATACCAACGGAAGCAACTTCTGGATAAGTAAATACTGCACGTGGAACAGCATGATAATCCATCTTTCGTGTTCTATCCGTAAAAGCATTATAATAAACGATCTCAGCTTCTTGATTGGCTACATGTTTGAACATGTATTTACCTGTTGCATCACCTAGAGCCCATATATTTTCTTTAGATGTTTCCATCTTTTTATTAACTTTGATCCATCCTCTATCATCCGTATCGATACCACTTCTTTCAGGTTTTAAATAATTAGAATTAGATTTTCTACCTGCAGCAACAAGTATTTGATCACATTTGAATCCTTGACGTTCACCATCCTTACTTTCTGCTATAACTAATCTAACATCCCCCTTTCTCTTCGCTTTCACAGCTTCGTGACCAGTATGTATACTAATGTGTTCAGATAACTTATTCTTAAGAACATCTGATATTTCAGGTTCCTCACTGGGTACAAATTGGTCATTCCTGCCTATTACGGTAACATCAGATCCCATCATAGAAAGGAAATATCCATACTCAGCCGCAATATAACCACCGCCGATAACGACTATTCTTTCTGGTGGTTTTTTAAGATGAAGTAATTCTTCACTAGTGATGTATCCACTCTCTTCTAGACCTTCTATAGGAGGGATCAAAGGTTCAGATCCAGAACCTATGAATATCTTTTTTCCTTTGATCTTATTTTTCCCTACTTTCAAAGTATAGTCATCTATAAATTCTCCCTTAGAATGATAAAAATCGATATCTTCCGATTGTTTTAAACTGTGGCCTATATTCTGACTCTGTTCATCCACATGTTCTCTCATCCTTTTCATTATCTTTGTAAAATCAATGTTTTTTACATCAACGTCTATCCCAAACTTTGAAGATTCTTTTATATGACTGACTAATTCAGCAGGATAAAGTATCATCTTGGAGGGTATACATCCTCTAGTTAGACATATACCTCCAGGAGCATCTTTTTCTATGATCGATGCTGTAAGATCTTCATCTCTAGAAAGGGCCTGTGTGACAACACTTGTAACTGAACCACTTCCTATAGCTATAATATCATATTCTTTCATATCTATGTAAATAGATTTTTCACTATATAGTATCTTTTCCCCGAATATAGAATAAAAACTTTAAACCATATACTCATACCATAATTATGAAAGAAACAGCATTATGTAAACTTCATGAAGAAGCGGGAGCGAAGATGACAGACTTTGCAGGCTACAGAATGCCATTGAAGTTCACAAGTATAACAAAGGAACATATGGCAGTGAGGAAAAAAGCTGGTATCTTTGATGTATCTCATATGGGCGAGATATTGATCAAAGGAAACGGAGCTATCGAGTTTATCAGTAAACATCTAACACAGGATATATCGGATTCAGAACTAAACGAGGTCAAATATGCACATTTATTGAACGAGGAAGGAGGGATCCTCGATGATACTTTGGTATCTAGACTCACTGAAGATTCATGTTACATAGTCCCAAACGCAGGCAACAATGAAAGGATATATAATTGGCTGGCTTCCCAGGGCGGAAAGGAATACCTAACTGATATAACTAAGGATACAGTTATGTTAGCACTTCAAGGACCGGATGCTGAAAGGATCTTATCTGAGGTTTGCGATGATGATATATCAGATATCGAATTCTTTAGGTCAAGACCAGTAGATATCAATAAACAAGTAATGAAAGCTTTTGATGAAAATTGGCCCATGTTAGATAAACCTTTGATCCAGAGAAGTGGTTATACTGGGGAAGATGGTTTCGAGATCGTGTTACCAGAACAGGCTGGTAAAGTACTCTGGGAACAGGTATTATCTGTTGAAGATCCACCGGCAAGATGCGGCTTAGGAGCTAGGGATACTCTTAGATTAGAGTTTGGCTTCCTTTTAGCAGGACAAGATTTTGATGAATCTAGGACTACTGTTGAAACCGGATGGGGTGAACACGCAGTCGATTGGGATCATGATTTCATCGGTAAGGAAGCCCTTGAGGAGATCAAAGGTACGGACCACCAGATGTTGAGAGGTCTAATTATGAAGGAAAAGGGTATACCAAGAACTGGATACAAGATATATGATGACGAGGATCGGATAGGTGAGGTCACTAGTGGAACTCGTTCACCGATATTGAAGAAAGGTATAGCATTAGGGTATTTGGACAGTGGTTACCATGAAGAAGGAACGGAGGTACAAATAGAGATAAGAGGAGAGAAAAGAAAAGCTAAAATTAAGAATCCTCCCTTTATTTCCAAGGAGTAGGTTTCCTCGCAAGTTTCCACTTGAAAAACAGGGGTCTCCCCCTGCATTAGGTGATATATATGAAAAAATTAGAAGGATTAGACGAGTTCGAGAAGATATTGAAAACACCAGGCGTATCAGGATATGAGGGTCCGATTAGAGATAAGATTGCAGGTCTCATCGCAGATCAGGTCGAAAAGAGTGATCCGAAGAACATCCGCGAAGATAATATCGGAAATTTGATCTACGAAAAATCAGGAGATGCACCACATATAGCGATGGTAGCTCACATGGATGAGATCGGTATGGTTGTTTCTAACATCGAGGATGATGGATTCTTGAGGATCAAGAAGATCGGAGGTGTCAAAGACACGCTTCTACCAGGAAGACACGTGACAATCTACACTGAAGAGGGTCCCGTCAACGGAGTTATCGGTCACAAGGCCCCACATCTGACAACTGATGCCGACGATAAAGATGAAGTCGTCTCGTGGACTAAGACCTATGTTGACGTGGGAGCTTCATCGAAAGAAGAAGCCGAAGAGATGGGCATCGACGTTCCGGACCCGATAGTTTTCATGAAACCTCTAAGGTTATTGAAAGACAAGATCATAGCGGGTAGAGCTTTGGATAACAGGATAGGATGCTTCGGATTGCTAGGAGCTCTTAGAGAACTACTGAAAGATGGACCAGGGTTCAAACAATCGTATGTATGGAGTGTTCAAGAAGAGATCGGGTTGAGAGGAGCTAAGGTAGTGGGTAATACGTTGAAACCGGATTACGTAATAGCTCTTGACACGTACACAACATCAGATTCACCGGGTCTAGAAAGTTTCTACAAACCTATAGATCTCGGAGGAGGTCCTGTTCTCAGGATGGTCGATGCTAGGGCTATCGCAACTCCAAAACTTGTGAGGCATTTCAAGGAAGTCGCTAAAGAGAACGATATCCCATTCCAGTACGGTGTGACCGGTGGTACTACGGACGGTATGGCACTCCAGGAATCCGGATGTTTAACGATATCTATCGGAGTTCCGGTCAGATACTCACATTCGACCGTAGAATGTGCTCACTGGGATGATGTACTGAACCTGGTAAAATTGATATCTGCTGGAGTTAGAGAGCTTCCTCTCTAAAAACCATTTCTTTATCTATTTTTATATCTTATACAGTTTTCAAGAAAAAGAAAAAAAGGGGTTTTGGAAAGATCATTCACTGTGGTCTACCATGTAAGTATTGGAGTGTTCAGCTATTTCTGTCGGTGCAACACCATTTGCGTAGTTCCAACTCCATCCTGGATTCTCGTCGATTTCAACATCGTTTACCTGATAAGATGCCCATATTAACTCAGCACAGTAGTAACTCGATCCATGTACTTGTTTATTAACCCACACAACATCGAACGGTTTTCCTTCTTGTTCTAAAGCAAAATCTATAACCGATTCTTTTACGGTTTCATTCGTTGAAACTCTAAACGCTCCTGCTTCATTACTAGTAAGAACTGTTTCCACGGGTCTAACTACGACTCCATCTTCTATGGATTCTATCACGTTTCCATCGCCGATGTACATAATAGCATGAGTCCAGTATCCCGGAACCATTCCGTCGAACTTGCTGCCTCTTGTCAGGATTATATCACCGGGTTCAAGTTTATCCAAATCAAGGTCATTTCCACCTTGATCTCCTTTATCGTTTTGAACGTCTTCTGCTCCTGTTTCTTCGGTAAAAGGCCCCATAGCTAGGGCAACTAGACCTAACGATAGTACAAGCCAAACCACAAGTATAGTGACTTTCTTTTTCATAAACATCGGAAAGCCGATTGAAAAAGTATATATTAAAATTAGTTTACACATGTAGATGTTTCATATAATATATAGTCTTAAGTGAAAGACTGCTCTGAAAGATGTTAGCGGGTTTAGCTTAAATGGCTGGTGAGGGACACTACTACAAAAGCTAGAAGAGTAAGCGTGGATAAGATCGGGAAGAAGAAGTCATATATCCTTACTTCCGTGTCTGCTGCACTGGTAGTTCTCATCCCGATATTCTGGAGGGAAATCGAGATCCTTTTAATCGTTGTTTTCACATTGACATTATTACAGATCATCAGACACATCTCCTCACGCTCGATACTAGCCATATTGTTAAAAAAGGATCAATTGCTGAAAGCCAATTCAATGATTAGAATCGTCAGATCTTCTGCAGCTATAACCGCTCCAACAGTAGCTGTCTTTTTGATATATCTGTATGGATGGTGGGGTTTCGCTATCATATTTTTAATTGATTCGACCACATATCTTTTAGACGGTTTCTGTATGTATAAAATCCCATTGGATGAAAACTTAGATAACGAAGAGAAAGATAATAATTCAGCTATCGAGGATATTAAATTAGCTATCAAACACGCCAGATCCACAAAGTTAATCATGTTCATCTTTAGCATCCTTTTTATTATGACCCTCACTGCAAACTCCACTAATTATTATGTTCTAAATTTCATAAATGCCGAGTTTGGAACGGATCTATATTTTGGTTTTTTTGTGTCTGCAGCCTCTATCGGGGCGGTTGCTGGTTCATTTATATCTGGACTTTCATTCTTTGAGAAAAGATCTTACTCTTTCATGTTTTCATTTGGATTTCTTTCTCTTGGTGTTTGGCTGTTCACTTTATATTTGATCCCTCATCCGATCATAATTATCGTTCTCGGGTTCTTTTTAGGTGTTTCAAGTTCATTGTTTGGAATCGGGATTGATACGGGTCTCCAGTCTGCTTGTGAAGACGAATATTTAGGTCGAATTTTTTCTTTTGTTGAACTTATTTTTAACACTGGAGCTATTTTATCCGCACTTGTATTTATCGCTTTGACCAGTATTCTAGATGCAAAACTACCGATATTATTGATGGGATCCTTATTGTTGATTCAAGCATTCGTTTTATTTGCGAATCACATATCAAAAAATGTTAACCCGTAGGCATCTGTAATAATCAGCAAGATTATAATCTGTTTTATTGATCTAGAGCCTTTGACCGCTTCGAAATTTTGTATCTACCAGTACTGGTGTTCTTTCCATCCTTCCACATCACTCGTCTAGATGTTTTGACCTTTCTTCCAGTTTTTCTTTGCCGTCAACCTGAACCTCGGCTTTGATCCCCCTGTCTTTCAATATCTCTTTAAAAGAGATCGTATCTGATCCTGCCAGCTCAGCGGCTTTACTCAGGGTCACTTTTCCTTCCTTGTACATCTCTATGGCAGCAGAAAGTTTTAGATTGCTTTTGGTTTCGAAAAGTAGGCGCATCAGATCTCTAACCACGTCTGATTTACTAGAGTAATATCATGCCTTGACTATGGCTTCTATCTCATCCTCATATACCTGAGGGATGCTGTATGAAGTCGGCATTTTTATCACTTAATATTAGTTAATGATATTAAACGATAATAAAGTTTTTGTTTTTATCGTATCTGTTTAGTCAATTTTTAATATTTAGAGTAATATCGCGATGGAAATGGATGATGAGAAAATTAGATGGAAGGAAACCAGATACAAATCAATCATAAGAAAATACATGATTTTATTGCCTAGTATAATTATTACGATCTTTACAATTTTTGTTATAATTGGGAAGATTATATTCGAACCCCCTATACAATTAACAGTGATTGTTGGTATTTTCTTCACAATTATCGTAGCAATTTCGCCTCTATTTTCTCTAAAAACTGCTAAAAAGAGAATCGGCTATGATTCAAGGAATGTATATTATATCGATAGAGATGGAAGCAAAGAAAAACTTCGATTCAGCGATATAGGAGATATATCAGTTCCATCCCAGGAAGATAGTGCTGTAATAGTGAAAACAAAAAAGGAGGGGGATGATGGAAAAGTGATATTGGGACCAGTGACAGGTGGGAAGTACGGTAGGTCTCTTATCGAATCGTACAAAAGATGGATCGAAGAGAATACTGAAAAAAAAGTGTCTGTAGAATTTGTGAGCTACGATATACCGTTCCCGGATTGGGGAGAATATGTTATCAAATTAAAAAAATAAACATTCAAACCAGTATTATCTCTCTATTGAATATAAAAAGTGATGAAAATCGGAGAAAGTAGGGAATTATTCTTGACGTTATGAACCTGAGGTATAGTGGGGGCACGGGGATTTGAACCCCGATCAACGGGTTTCCTCCACGGAAGGAGCTACCTTCCATGTGTTATCGGATTACGGGTCACCGCTCCAGTCAATCATCATCCTGCGGAGCAGTCAGTAAACCCGGTTGGCGATCATTCCACGCAACTGGAGCCCATGAGGATGCCGTGTTACCCTATACCCCCATTATGAGCAGGAGATACATAGCGTGTTCCTTTTTAGGTTTTTTGGCAGGATGTCTCTTAAAACAGAAGGTTTTTACAGTTCTTTGTGTTCCCTCTATCTATGAGGTTTAAGGAAATCATAGAGAAGGCGGTTGCAGACGGGGCAGCATATTGTGATATCCGGAAGGAACACTGGCACAAAACGAGTTTGACATTGAAGGATGGAGTCCCTGAGATGGTCGTCCAGGGTGAAGAGGAGGGGGCTATGGTGAGGGTCTTATACGAGAACGGTTGGGGGTGTGTTGGAACCAACGATCTAGATAACATCCAAGAAACTGCAGATAGAGCTCTCAAGATGGCTAAGAAGAGTTCTAGATACAAGAAAGGTGAAACGGGTCTCGCTGATATCGAGATCAATCAAGATAAAATCAAAGTTCCTATGAAAGAGGATTTCAGGGATATCTCAGCGGAAGAAAAACTCTCGTTCTTGAAAGAACTTGAAGATAATCTAGATAAGGATTTTGTCAGATCTACGGATATAAGGTACAGAGACTCTTTGGTTGAAAAGGAGATCATCACCAGCGAAGGAACTCATATCCAGATGGGGGTACCGAGAGTGGTCGCGTATCTCATCGTCACAGGAAAAAGTGATACGATCCAAAGAGCTAGTGAAGGAACAGGTGGAACAGGTGGTTACGAGATCACAAAAAAAGCCTTCGATAAAACCAACGTAGTTCTAGACCGATTAGAAACTTTGTTAGAGGCTTCAACGCCTCCCAGCGGTAAGATGCCGCTGATCATGGATCCACATTTAGCCGGCGTTTTCTCACACGAGGCATTCGGACATGCAGCGGAAAGTGATCTTGTAGCTAGTGACAACAGCTGCTTGAAAGGAAAACTTGGAGAAAAGGTGGCATCAGATATCGTCACGATCAAAGATGACCCTACTATGGATGGTTATGGGAGTTTCCCATATGATGACGAAGGGACCAAGGCTAGAAATAGAGTTTTGGTGAAAGAGGGAACACTCAACGATTTCATTCTAGATCGTGAGAACGCATGGAAGTTAGATCTAGAACCGAACGGCGGTGCTAGAGCCGAGGATTTCAGAGTCAAACCACTAGTGAGGATGAGTAACACCATAATGGAACCCGGGGATATGAAATTTGAAGAACTGCTGGAAGAAATTAAAGGCAGAGGTGTTTATGCAAAAGCTTCCAGCGGAGGGCAGGTCAGTCCCGCTCAGGGGACGTTCCAGTTCAATGCCCAGGAGGCTTATCTGATCGAAGACGGTGAGATAGTGAACCCTCTTAGGGATGTGAGTTTCAACGGTTTTACCTTGGAAACACTCCAGAACATCACGGGTATAACTGATAAGTTGAAAACCGGTATAGGTCACTGTGGAAAAGGTCAGACCGCTCCCGTTTCAGACGGTGCTGGACATGTACTTATTTCCGAAGTGATGGTTGGTGGTAGAGAATGAATGAAAAATTGGAGGAGAGTGCTAAAGAGATAATCGAAAAGTTGAAGGAGAGAGGTTTAGATGGTGATGTTTTCGGAGTCAACGGTCGGAACATCGAGTACGGGATCAAGAAAGGGGAACTGACGGATAGTTCAGAGTATGACGATGTTGGACTGGGGATAAGAGTTTTGAAAGATGGAAGACTCGGTTTTGGTTTCTGTACACCGGGGTATGAAGAAAAGGGTGTGAAACAAGCTGTTGAATTCTCAAAAGTATCACAGAAAATAGATCTCAAGTTCCCTGAAGAAGAGCGGGGTCCGAAGATCAAGACTTTCGATAATAAGATAGAAGATTTGATATATGAAGGAAAAGGAGCAGATTTCACCCAAGAACTGATAGATGGATGTGTATCTTATGCAGATGATATCACACCCACCATGGGTGGTGTTGAGATATACGTCGGTGATGAGGTAGTTGCCAATACCAATGGTTTATTCTTGGAAAAGAGCAGAACAGCTATGCTTGGCAGCGTCATGGCTACCATACCAGGTGAAGAGACGTCTATAACTGCTAGTGAGAAAGAGGTTTCTAAGAAGTGCGATATCGATTTTAAGAGCGTGGGTGTGAGGAGTGCCGAGAAAGTGGATTCCATGCGTGAGCAGGTAACTTTACCCGATGATGATATACCTGTGATGGTTGAATCACGGGCTTTGAATCAATTACTCGGGTTCGGTCTTATCCCGTCCTTCAACGGCGAGAATGTACGCAAGGGAAAATCCGTCTACTCTGATAAATTGGGTAAAGAGGTCGCCCATTCACATCTCACTTTGAAGGATGATCCGACCGTAGATTGGGGTATAGGCTCGTCACCCTTCGACGATGAAGGTGTAGTGAGTCATCCGTTGGAATTCATATCCGATGGAATCCTCAAGGGATTCATGTACGACCTTAAAGAAGCGCATAAGAGTGAAACTGACAGTACCGGCAGTGCCATCAGAGCGAATTTCAAGTCACCACCCGATATATCGGAAAGGAACTTGATACTTAGGGGAAAAGATATACCCAGAAAAGATCTTTTACCTGAAGGTGGGATCTTAGTTGATGATATCATGGGAGCACATACGGCCAATCCTGCTAGTGGTGATTTCAGTATAGTTGCGAATCCTGTATGGTTGATCGAAGATGGTGAGAAGAACGGTAGAGTCGAGGGTGTCATGCTTTCGGGTAACCTTCCAGAGCTTCTAAAAACTATACGGCTAGCCGATGATCATAAGAGAACCTACATGAGTATCGGAGGTAGAAGTCTTAAGATGGATACTCCGTCTGCAAGGGTCGATGAGATCATGGTTTCGGGTAAGTGATCAATCTCTGAAAATACCTATTGCTATACGTTCCAAACCTGAATATCTTCCTTTACGGTTCACATCTGCGATGAATCCCCGGTGCCATCTGTCGTAGTAGAAGTATGATGTGATCGTTATGGTTGGATATGTGAATGAGAAATAGACTACCAAGTTCAAGAGGGTTTCTTGTATGTCACCAGATATCGTATAAAGAGTGAGCAAAAATAGGCCCAGTGCAACGACCCCTCCTACGGATTTCAGCCTCATGTTCAACTCTCTGCATAAAGATATGACTTCTTTGGTCCTTCGGTCGATGTAGTACAGTTTACTATCCTGGAGTATCCGAATGGGTATCAGGAATGAGACTATGACCGGGCCGAATATGAGTACCAGGAAAACGTTGGGATTGTTAACGGTTCCGACATCTTTGAGTATGTACCCCGCTACTGTAAATGCGATTATCGTTGGGAATAGAGCTTCTGAAAGTGATTTGTAAAATATGTCCCAGAAGCTTTCAGCGCTGTATTTTTTATTTTTCAATATAGATATCTCTCTAGTCACACCGAAGAATCCATTGAACTTGTTATGCAGTTTGATATATACGCCTATGAGGGATGGAGTCAATATCCCAGCGAATAACCAAGTAACGCTCCCAAGCAGCACACTGAAAAGGATAATGATATAAAGCTCTGGAATCTCCAGCATTATCAGTAATGGGATCGTGAACAATCCTACCAGTAAAACGAAAGCGATCCTTTTTCTAAGATTCCATCTCTTTTCGAGCATCCCTTAAACACACCTGTCCGACACCTTGTGTATATTATATAAGCAATGAATCCAATATAAAAAGTTCGCAGGTTTTTGAGTTTGTAAGCATTGGTGTCTATAAGGCGTATAATCTTGCCTAAGATTATGATCTAGACGAACTTCACTTCAAACCTTGTGATGGTTATTGGATATACAATGATGCTGACAGCGCAGTTACTTAGACAGTTTAATACTGAGAAAAACTCGGAGATATAGTAGGGATATGGGCGTTGGATATGATGCTTGGAATTTTGCTAAATTCAATTCTCTCAAACAAAAAACAGATTTTAAAAGATTTAGATTATCCCTCAGAGAAGAACAGTACAGGAAAGAACCCCCTCTGGCGGGCGACTTGGAGCCAAAACCACGTCGACACCGGAAAATTCGTACTTTTCCGACAACCACTAGAGGAGGTAGCGAACGCGATTCTACTCAGAAAAATATGAAATTTTTCTAACCGTTCGTCCATATTATCCAAAATAGACTCACGATCACGAGACACGCCTGGTGAGTGAGATAATGAATTATAATTCCTTAAGAACCCAGGGGTTCTCATCTCTTGCTAATAAGAAAAGACGTACGCCGCAGAATACTACCTTATTCTCCTTGTCCTCTAATCATTAGCATAAAAAAATGATATAGCGGACGCGACGGGATTCTGCTCAGAAAAATATGAAATTTTTCTAACCGTTCGTCTATTTTTCCAAAATAGACTCACGAACCCAAGGGTTCTCATCCCTTGCTAATAAAAAAAGACGGACGCCGCAGAATACTACCTTATTCTCCTTGTCCTCTAATCATTAGCATAAAAAAATGATATAGCGGACGCGACGGGATTCGAACCCGTGCTGTCTGCCTTAGAAGGGCAGCGCCATGTCCAGGCTAGGCCACGCGCCCATTTTGGTTTTTTAGTATACTAGTCTGGAACACCCATTGTTAAGAGTGTTTTTGCTTTACCGTATCTAAGCTGAAACTATTTTCAGATAAGTAATTTTTCCTATCTTTCTTCAGCTTCTTCCGCTTATTCTGCTTCTTCAGCCTCTTCTGCTTCTCCGCTTCTTCCGCTTATTCTGCTTCTTCAGCCTCTTCGACGATCTCCTTCTCCTCTTCCTCGCCGATGACCTTTGTCATGGCGATCAGTTCGTCATCATCTTTCACTTTCATGGTCTTGACACCCATTGTGTTCCTTCCCTGTACGCTGATATCGTCTACGGGTGTCCTTATGATCATACCGCTCTTACTCATCAGGAGGATCTCTTCGCCTTCTTCCACCACTCTAGCACATCTGACTTCTCCAGTCCTACTGTTGGTCTTCATAGTGATCACACCTTTAGCTCCACGGTGTGTCTTCCTGTATTTTTCTACAGGACATCTCTTACCATATCCGTTTTCAGTCAAGGTCAACAGCATATCATCGTCATCGACCAGTGTCATGCTGACTACTTCGTCCCCATCTCGGAGTTCTGCACCTTTAACACCCATGGTGTATCTTCCAGTTGGCCTTACCTCACTTTCATCGAAACGCACTGCCTGTCCGTGCTTTGTGGCAAGCATGATCTCCCTGTCACCGTCGGACAATTTTGTATCAACCAGTTCATCATCTTCCATCAACCTTATGGCCCAGATACCGGTGACTCTTGGGTTGCTGTACGCTGCTAGGGAAGTTTTCTTGATCTTACCTTTTTTTGTCGAGAACAACAGGTACTCGTCTTCTGGGAAATCGCTCACATGCAGCAGATCCTCGACTTTCTCATCCCGTTCCAACCTGGGCAGCATGTTAACTATAGGCCTACCCTGGGTCCTTCTGCCACCCTTGGGAACTTTATAGGCTTTCAACCAGTAGACCCTACCTTTATTGGTGAAGAATAATAAATAATCGTGAGAATCCACCACGAACATATCCACGACATGATCTTCATCTTTGGTGTCCATCCCTATCAGTCCGACTCCACCTCTACGCTGCTTACGGTAAGTATCAACTGGTAGTCTCTTGATGTAACCACGGCGGGTCAAAGTGATCACTAACTTCTCTTTAGGGATAAGATCTTCAGTTTCGACCTGTACCGCATCTTTATCGATCTCAGTCCTTCTTTCGTCACCGTACTTCTCAGCAAGTTCATCTAATTCATCTTTTATGATATCCAAGATCTTCTGTTCATCACTCAATATACTCTTGTATTCCTGTATCTTCTCTTCGATCTCTTCGTACTCTGTCTGAAGTTTTTCACGTTCCAACCCTGTCAACCTTCTCAACCTCATATCCAGGATGGCCTGGGCCTGTCTATCACTCAACAGGAACTTAGAAACTAACTTTCTTTTAGCTTCGTCCTGGTTCTCCGCGCCTCGTATGATTTTGATAACTTCATCTAAGTTACTCAGAGCGGTCAACAAACCTTCTAGGATATGAGCCCTCTCTTCCGCCTTATCTAGATCGTACTTTGTTCTTCTGGTTACCACATCGATACGATGATCGATGTAGTACTGTATCGTATCCTTTAAAGACAACACTTCAGGTTCGTTATCGACCAAAGCAAGATTGATGACTCCGAATGTGACTTCCATCTGTGTGTGCTTGAACAATTTATTCAAAGCTACTTCTGGGAGGGTCCCTCTTTTAAGTTCTACAACAACTCTTACACCATCTCTATCGGATTCGTCCCTAAGATCAGAGACTTCATCCAAAGTTTCTCTCTTAACAAGGTCTGCTATATTCTCCACAAGTGTAGCTTTATTGACCTGATACGGGATCTCATTGATTATGATACGACTCCTGTTCCCGCCCATATCCTCGATCTTAGCTTTAGCACGGACGGTTATCTTACCCCTCCCGGTTTTATAGGCTTGATAAACTCCTTCGTGACCGTAGATTATACCTCCAGTTGGGAAATCTGGACCTGGTAGTACGTCCATAAGATCCACAACGTCGGATTCAGGTTCATCTATCAACATCTTAGTGGCATCAACGAGTTCGTTCAGATTGTGAGGTGGAATATTCGTTGACATCCCTACCGCGATCCCGCTTGAACCGTTCAACAAAAGATTAGGCAATTTGGAAGGCAGTACAACCGGTTCTTCTAGCGAACCGTCGTAATTGTCCCTAAACTCAACAGTTTCCTTACCTATATCCTCTAGCATCTCTTCAGCTATAGCTTCCATACGAGCTTCCGTGTAACGCATAGCGGCGGGTTCGTCCCCATCCAGGGATCCAAAATTACCCTGTCCATCCACAAGTGGGTAGCGTAAAGAGAAATCCTGAGCCATCCGTACCAACGTGTCGTAAACGGCTTGATCACCATGAGGATGGTACTTACCGAGCACGTCACCGACTACACGGGCGGATTTCTTGTGAGATTTTTTAGAAGTCAAACCTTCCTGCTGCATAGAATACAGTATCCTTCTATGTACTGGTTTCAAACCGTCCCTCACATCGGGAAGGGCTCTACCTACGATCACGCTCATTGCGTAATTGATATACGAATTCTTCATCTCTTCTTCGATATTCTTTTCATAAACTTCATCAGCAATTCCGTTATCAACATCGACCATCATAAAAACCTCATAAATCTATATTAGTCGCCTCTGCGGCGTTCATTTGTATGAACTCTTTTCTAGGTGAAACTTCCTTTCCCATCAGGATATCGAACAATTCATCTGCATTCTCAGCATCCTCGATCGTAACCCTTGCTAGTATCCTATTGTCTGGATCCATTGTAGTCTTCCAAAGTTCTTTAGGATTCATCTCACCGAGACCCTTATTTCGTTGTAAACTAACTCCTCTTTTACCCCATTCTTCCAGGACCCCGTTCTTCTCAGACTCGTCGTATGCGTACCGTACTCCTCCACCCTTTCTTATCTTATATAACGGTGGTTGAGCCATGTAAAGGTACCCCTCTTCGATCAATGGCTTCATGTAACGGTAGAAGAAGGTCAGTAGAAGCGTTCGTATGTGAGCACCGTCGATATCTGCATCCGTCATAATAATTATCTTATGATATCTAGCTTCTTCCACATCGAAATCATCTCCTATACCAGTACCCAATGCCGAGATTATGGAACGGATCTCTTTGTTCTCCAGCATCTTATCGATGCGTGCCTTTTCTACGTTGATGATCTTACCTCTTAACGGCAATATAGCCTGGAAATTCCTATCCCGACCTTGTTTTGCAGATCCACCTGCAGAATCTCCCTCGACCAAGTACAGTTCAGATTTAGTCGGGTCAGGATTCGAACAGTCGGCCAATTTACCCGGTAGATCGGAACTTCCGAGGACTCCCTTCCGGCGGGTCAATTCCTTTGCTTTCTTGGCGGCCCTACGGGCTTTGGCGGCCATGACTGCTTTCTCGATGACCACACCGCCCACATCAGGATGTTCTTCTAGATACGTCAAAAGTTTATCGCTCAGGACCGATTGAACGATCCCTCGGATTTCACTGTTACCCAACTTCATCTTGGTCTGTCCTTCGAACTGCGGTTCGGGAAGTTTAACGTTTATGATCGCGGTCAACCCCTCTCTAAAATCATTACCAGATAATTTGATATCTTTAGCCAGGTCGTTCCTATCTGCGTACTTTTTCAATGTATTGGTCAAACCAGCTCTGAAGCCGGTGAGGTGAGTTCCACCTTCAACCGTGTGAATATTGTTAGCGAAGGGCATAATCTCTCTGTTGTAAGATTCAGACAGGTACTGCATAGCTACTTCTACATGAACTCCGTCGCTTCTATCTTTGAAATAAATAGGTTCAGGGTGGAGTGTCATCTTGTCTTCATTAAGATACTCTACAAATTCTACGATCCCACCTTCGTAGTGGAATTCACAGCTTTCGTCACATCTCTTATCTTCAAGAGAAATTTTGAGACCTTTGTTCAAGAACGCCAATTCACGCATCCTTTTTTTCAACGTCGAAAACTTGAATTCAACTGTTTCGAATATCTTTCCGTCGGGTTTAAAGGTGACAGTCGTACCGGTGTGTTTTCCACCATCTCCTTTTTCGATCAGATCGGTGACCGGTGTACCTCTTTCATAACGTTGAACATACAATTTTCCTTCTCTTTTGACCTCGACTTCTAACCACTCCGATAACGCGTTAACAACTGAAACACCCACTCCGTGAAGGCCACCAGATACCTTGTAACTTTTTCTATCGAACTTACCTCCAGCGTGTAGCTTCGTCATAACGATCTCGACACCAGGTTTACCGTACTGAGGATGTTCACTGACCGGCACCCCTCTTCCGTTGTCATCCACCGTTACGCTGCCATCTTCATTGATAGTGACATCGATATTGTCACAGTATCCTTCCATAGCCTCGTCGATACTGTTGTCAACCACTTCATAAACCAGGTGATGAAGACCGTTCTCATCAGTACTGCCTATGTACATACTAGGACGTTTTCGAACAGCACTCAGCCCTTCTAGAACTTTTATTTTATCAGAGTCATAAAGCCTTTTTTTATCTATTATCGATTCTTCTTCCATTATTCTTCCACCATTTGAATAATCGCGTAATTTGACATCTATAGAGTGCATCCCGATAAGGGTACTCTTCTTTAAACTTACTGTTTATCACTAGATATTCAAAGTATATAATTCTTTTCACCCCTCTGGGTATAAAAAAAGAAAAGACCTCTTTGAATTTATTATTCCGCTTTCTTTATTTTTTCTACAGCTCTCCGATCTAGTTCCTTTTGATAAAGATGGTCCGAAATTAAACCTACGGCTATCAAAACAAAAATTATCCAGATGAGCGCTACTACCTCGAGGATGTGTGATAATAGTAGCAGAACAGCCCCTACTCCTGCTAAGATATAAGGCAGAGCCGTTCTCCATGTCCAGGGGAACTCTACACTGTCTATATTGCTGCCACAAACACTGCATACCTTTTTTTTCTTTTCAACCTTAGAACATTTTTTACAGACATAACGGGTGGGCATCGTGTTTGATTATGTATGTTGTGTATATTTCTTTTACCCAAGAACCAAGAACTTGATATTCCCTAACAAAATAGGTAGGTTAGCGAATATTTTATAACATACTTGATTATGTGTGAGGTGGTGGACATATGGTAGGAAGAAGGATCGAGGAACATCCAGTTTTAGAATTTGAACGGGGTAAAGAGTTTTATTTTGACTATGAAGGTAAGAAGGTAAATGCCTACGAAGGTGAAACAATAGCTTCAGCTTTGTATGCAGACGGGTTAAGAAAATTTACGGAGAGTAAACTGTTAGAAAGACCTAGGGGCTTTTTCTGCGCCATAGGTAAATGTTCATCATGTATAATGTCCGTAGATGGAGTACCACATACACGAACTTGCGTAGTTTTGGCTAAAGAAGGTATGAAGGTAGAAGATCAAGGAACTAGACCAGAGTTTCCGACCGTTGAAGTTGAAAAAGGTAAAAGGTTTGAAAAGGATATAGGGATCGCAATCGTTGGAGGCGGTCCAGCCGGTCTCACTGCAGCTATAACTGCAGCGGAACAGGGGGCAGATGTACATCTCTTCGACGAGGGTGACAAGCTGGGCGGTCAATTGGTCAAACAGACTCATCAGTTCTTTGGAAGTCATACTGAAGATGCTGGTGTTAGAGGCATACACATCGCAGACGAGTTGATAGAGAGAGCACAAGAACTAGGTGTCACATTCCACAACAGGTCCACCGTTTTAGGATTCTATCCGGAAAGGACAATATCGGTAGAACATGATAACCGATTTGAAATTTACAACACTCAAGGTATTATTTACGCAACAGGTGCCATCGAGAACTTCCTAGCTTTCGAGAACAACGATCTACCAGGTGTTTACGGTGCAGGAGGCGTTCAGACTTTGATGAATGAGCAGGGGATAGTTCCCGGTGAAAAAGTTCTGATGATCGGATCTGGAAATGTCGGAGTTATCGTGAGCTACCAGTTGATTCAAGCAGGGGTTGACGTTGTCGAGGTCGTAGAAGCACTACCTGAGATCGGTGGGTATCAAGTTCACGCTTCGAAATTAAGAAGGGCTGGAGTTCCGCTCAACACCCGACACACAATAAAGAAGGCATTGGGAGAAGAAAAAGTAGAGGGCGCGATCGTTCAGGAGATCGATGAGAACTGGCAGCCTATCGAAGGTACGGAACGGGAAGTGGATTGTGACGTCATCTGTATAGCTGTTGGACTGCATCCCGATAACGAGTTCCTTAGACAGGCGGGATGTGAGATGGAATACGTTCGACAACTCGGTGGATATGTTCCTAAAAGAACTGAAAACATGAGAACAACCACTGAAAGAGTTTACGTGGCCGGGGATTCAGCGGGGATCGAAGAAGCTACCGTGGCAGCCCTAGAGGGCAAGATAGCCGGAGCTGCACTGACCGAAGAGATTCACGGATTATCAAAAGAGTTAGAAAAGAAGAAAGAAGAGGCCAAGAAGAGTTTAGAACAGATGAGGATGGGGCCATATGGTGAGGCGCCCAGGCAGGGTGTAAAGATGTGTACAGTAGATGAGGAGGTGTGCTGAATGTCGGATTATAAGAGTACGGGTGTGATATCTCTAGATGATATCGAAGTCCCGAGTGATGAGAGATTGAAGGCTGGTCCGGTTGTGGTCATAGAATGTGTTGAGAATATACCCTGCGACCCTTGCGTTGCCGCCTGTCCAAAAGAGGCTATATCCATGGATATCATCACCGACGTACCGGATGTGGATTTTGAAGAATGTATCGGCTGTGCTTTATGTGTTACAGAGTGCCCCGGTCTTGCGATCTTCGTAGTGGACTGCAGTTACAGCGATGAAAAATGTAAAATCACAGTTCCTTACGAGTACTTACCCGTTCCAGAGAAGGGCGATATTGTCAATACATTGGATAAGCGTGGAGATAAGGTACAGAAAGCGGAGGTCGTGAACGTGAGGCATTCCGGTAAAACTTACGGTATAACCATGGAGATCGATAAAGAGAACGTTTGGTCCGTCCGGGGATTGGAGGTGATCGAATGAGTATCATGATCTGTAGATGTGAAGACCTCACTGAAGAGGATATAGTTGAAGCCATCGAGGATGGTTACGACGAGCTAGAAACGCTGAAGAGACATCTTCGCTTGGGCATGGGATCGTGCCAAGGTAAGAGTTGTATTCCATTAGCAGAAAGGATATTGTGTAGAGAAACCGGAAAGAGTCCTGACGATATCAGAGAACCTACTTCTAGACCTCCAAACAAACCAGTTCCATTCGCATTACTAGCTTCCGAGGAGGTCGATGACGGTGAGTGAAGAAGCGGGAGTTGTGATCATAGGAGCTGGAGTAAACGGACTTGGAACCGCTTATCATCTTGGAAAGATGGGGTACGACGATGTTGTAGTTCTGGATAAATCTTACATCTGTTCCGGGGCCAGCGGTAGGAACGGAGGAGGTATCCGTCAGCAGTGGACCTCCGAGGAAAACATCAAACTAGCCCTAGAAAGTAGGAAGATGTTCGAAAAGTTGAATGAAGAGTTGGAAAAGGATCTAGAATTTTATCAGGGTGGTTACCTAGTTTTAGCTTTCGATGAAGATGAATCTGAAGAGTTCAAACAGAACGTAAAACTTCAGAACAGCTTGGGTGTTGAAAGCCAACATTTAACTCCCGAGGAGGCTAAAGAGATAGTTCCTGAACTAAACATCTCGGACGTTATCGCGGCTACATTCAACCAAACCGATGGTACCATCTATCCTTTCAAAGTGGTCAATGGTTACGCCAATCGGGTTAGAGATATGGGTATCGATATAAGGGATCATACTGAAGTCCTGGATATCGTCACTGAAGGCGATGAGATCAAGAAGGTCAAAACCGATTCCGGAGATATCAAAACCGATAC
>JAWOGF010000044.1:0-52671 GCA_046497075.1 Candidatus Saliniplasma sp. | reverse complement strand
CCTTCGTAAAAAACACCGAGCCTGAGTTCAACGGGTCTCCATTCACTCTTGTGATGTTCTGCATCTAACCAGTTTGCGATGTCCTCCGAATTACGTATGGTTGCGGATAAAGCCACTATCTGTGCCTCTGGGTTGACCTGCTTAAGTTTTGAGAGTGTGACTTCTAAGGTTGACCCTCTTTCCCTATCATTGACCAAGTGAACTTCATCTGCGATCACCGCATTGATTTCTTTCAGCCAATCCACGTTCTGTCTGAGAAGAGAGTCTGCTTTTTCAGACGTAGCAACGATTACGTCCGAGTACTTTAGGGATGGGTCCGGGTTATCGTAATCACCCATCGAAACATCTACATTTATACCCAAATCTTCGAACTTTTTTAGATCTTCAACTTTTTCAGAAGCTAGAGCTCTTAAAGGTACTATGTACAGCGCCTTACCTCCTTCTTCAATGACCCTTTTGATTATGGAAACGTAAGCCAGAAGCGATTTTCCCGAGGCCGTTGGAAGTGCGAAAACACAGCTCTTCCCGGATATCACATCATCGATACCATCGGCTTGGGGTGGATAAAGCTCTTCGATACCATCGGCTTTGATTATTTCTTTTGCATCTTCAATGATGTCCAATTCGTCGATCTTCATGTCTCTCAGTCTTCAAGCAGGCTTCATGAACGTTTCTAATACTAATATTTGATTGTTGTTTTTTTCTGATTGGAACTTTTTTTAGGTGTAGCGATGTTTTACCTAGATGTATTTGATACTTGTAGTCATATTTTAGCTTGTCCTATCGGTTGTCCTATCGGTTGTCCTATCGGTTGTCAAATCGATACTAAACATGTAACTAACGTCGGATAAATGTATGACAAATGGTATAAGGTATTTAAACTCTAAACCCGTATTTTACCTACCTTATATGTCACAATGAGGAGGTCATTTATCCTCTAAGATATCCATAGTTCGTCTAAAAGTTTCTCTTGGATTCCCTTCCTTCGAGTAATCATTGAATTGTACAGAAATGCTATCTCTATGTTTCTTAAGGTTGATCTCTCTCCTATCACTTCTCAAAGTTACTTTTTCTACCTCATATTCTTCGTTCATAAGTGCTGTAACAAGGTCGGGTATAGCTGTCTCCTCATCTTCATCGAAAACGTAATTCCTATTCTTTATTTTCCCAACAAATCCCATCCTATACACCATTGTGAAGTACGTCAGACATACTTCATTTAAAATTGAAGGAATCTGTAAACTTATAAATTTTTTGGTCTTTGTCTGACGATATGTCGTATTATATCGGACGATATGAATAATCAAATCTTACTTCGATTTCTCATTTTAAACATTTTAGCCTTTTTGGATGTTTTTGATTAGTTTACCATCCACGGATCTACACCAAAATTCATATCCAATATGAACGGTATATACCCTACAGGGGCTCGTATCCTAACCGTATCCTATATGAAAAAGGCCTTCATAAAAAGCGAAAACAAACATTTTCTAAAACAATTTACAAACCTTACATGTAGAAACTTAACCACTTAGGTGTTCATCACATCGAGTTATCCAAGACTCCATACCCATCTCCTCAAATTGATCTTTTACATCTTTAAGCAACTCTGTCCCTTGTTTATCATCCCCACGTTCCATATATAATATGGCTATCTCATACCGTGCCATATTCAGCTCTGGTCTATCGTTCAGATTTGAAAACAACTCCTCAGAATCTTTAAGATAAGAAAGGGCCTCATCCACCTCTCCTTTCTCCCGTTTTATCTTACCGATCACCCTTTGAGACTGAGCTATAACTGACTTATTGCGTTTATCATCCGCTAATGAAAAAGCTTTTTCAGCATGCTCTAAAGCCTGTCCGTAATCACCTTTCAGATAATAAACCTCAGCTAGTCTTGTTTCGTTATGAACGGTTTCAAAGAGGTCTCCTATATCCTCATATATCTCTATGCATCGGTTATATTCGTCTAAGGATTGGGGTAACATACCCTGCTTGCGGTGAATGTCACCTATATTTCCTATAGCAGAAGCCAAGCCCCTTTTATCTCCCATCTTCTGACAGACTTCTCTACTATTTTCGTAAAATTTCTTGGCTTCATCGAGGTCTCCGAGAAAATGGTAAGATTCACCAATATAATTCAAGGACATCGCAACAGCCCTCTTATATCCTATGTCCTTTGATAGTCCAAGACATCGTTTATTGAGCTCCAAGGAACGTTCTATCATGCCCTTTTGAATATGCAGGTTTCCGAGGTTGCTCAAACTGAGTGCGATCCCCCGTTTATCACCTATACGTTTGAACATATCCAAACTCTTTTCAAAATAGCCCTCCGCTTCTTGATTCTGTCCGCGTATTCCCTGAAGTATGCCCATATTGATGTACACCGTTGCTATGGCATCTTTCATCCCTATCTCTTCTTGTATCTCAAGACTTTTCTGATAATATTCTAAAGACTTGTCAAGATCACCCTTATCTTCATAGATGATACCAAGATTGTTAAGGCTACGAGCCAATCCTTCTTTATCACCCGCATCTTCACGTATCTCAGCAGCCTGTCTGAGATTGTCCAAACCGGCTTTATAATTTCCAGTCCGGATGTATACCGTTCCTAGATTATGTAGTGATTCCCCAAGGTCGACCTTAGAGTTTATTTTATCGGCAAGTTTTCTACTCTCATCAAAAACATTCAAAGCTTTCTCATTTTCTCCTGCCTGCATGTTAGCCCAGCCTTTCACGTTCAATAGTTTACACCTTTCATGTGTTTCCGATCCAACAACCGATAAACCTCTCTCGATGAACTCTAATGTTTTATCAAAATCTCCCTGTTTCAACCAAGTATCTGCTATCTTCTGGTACAAATTTGGTAGGTCGACCTCGTCTTCGCAATAATCGATACATTTATGATAATAGTCCCGGCTTTCCTCATATCTTCCCAATATCTTATTAACATCTCCCAGGTGTTCCAAAATATAGGAACGATTCGTATGTCCTTCTTTTTCATCTAACAGGTCTAAACAGCGTTCATACATCTCGATAGCGTCCTCATGTGCATATACGTTTTCAGCGTATTCTCCGGCTTTCATGTAATACGAAACGGCTTCATCAGTTTTCCCAGCCCTTTCGTAGTGGTATGCTAAGTTGGAATATTGCATCTCCAAGTTGTTTTGATATATGTCCTCGATGTTTTCCGCCACGATAGAGTGCAGTTTTTTCCTCTTAAGAAGCGGGGCTCCTCGATAAGCGGCGAGTTGTACCGAACGGTGGTTGAAATAGAGGCGCTCTCCATCTCCGCCCTCATCCCATAGATTAGTGTCAAGTAGTACATCGATCTGGTCTAGAAGATCCAATTCATTTAAACGACTGGTTGACAGAAGGAGTTCAAACGGTATCTCGTCACCTATGACACTACCCAATTCCAGCAATCTCAACGCCTCGGGGGGTAGGGAATCCATCTTTCTTTTGATAACACCTTGGACTAAATGAGGTAATTGTATTTCAGACTCCTTCATAGGATATTCGTTCCTAGTAGGTTCTATAGATTTTTCATCTACAAAGGCGGTCAGATACTCCTTTATGTAAAGTGGGTTACCATCACTTATATCGTATAGCAAGTCAACAAAACTAGTTGGGATCTCGTCGACATTTAGTATTACTTTTGCTAGACCTTCCGTACCCGATTTATTTAATGGATCTAGCTCGATGAACTTAGCTCTACGTTCATGTATTAGTCTTTGACGTATCTCCCTTAAAAAATGATCTTCGTGAATATCTTCAGGTCGGAATGAAGCAAGTAGAAGTATCCTTGAATCCGTTAGATTCATTACAAGATAATAAAATAATTGGAGGCTAGCCTTATCAGCCCACTGCAGGTCGTCCAAAAATAATACTAACGGAGAATCTTCAAGGAAATCTCTAAGCTGTTGGGCCGCCTCAAAGAAACTAGCCTTCCTCTGGGCCTCGAAAGCGTTTTTAGTTTCCGCTTTCACCTTTTTAACACCGGCCATACCCAATTGGAAACCAAAATCAGGGATCTCCTCCATCTCTTCAAAATGCTTTCTAAATGCTCTTTTGAAAGGTAGATATGGGTCCGAGGTTTCAAAATGAGATTTTCCACTTAGGAATTTAAAACCCTGCTCTAAAGCATATGGTTTCAATTCTTTAGCTAATCTTGTTTTACCTATACCCGTATCCCCACAAATAAAAATAGTTGAATTGGCACCTTCTTTTACCTTTTCCAACTCCTTTTTCAATATCTGTAGTTCTTTTTCCCGTCCTACTAATACATCTTCCTTTTTTTTACTCTTAGTTAAATCAAGGACATCGTTAGAATCTACACTTATGACCGCATCTAGTAAACCCATCTCCTTATCAATGTGTTTACCGATATTCCCAAGTCTTACCTCTTTACTTCCATCCTTTGTTTTAAGCTCTACTAACTCAGATTCTAAGGATTTCCTGATTTCTTCCTCTTTTTGAAGACCTGAGGGTGATAAAAAATATACCTTTCTTCTTCGAGAAGCATCCTGAACATGACGAACCTTCTCTACAACCAAGCCCTCTTCCCGCATATCGTTGATAACTTGGGTGAGATACCCCCTACTGATATCTATCTCGTCAGCTATACCAGGTTGGGTGATCTGATAAGGGACTTCAATCTGATTTCGGTATTTTTGATAGTTTTTTAAATGTAAAAAAGTTCGACTCCTTGCGTCAAGTGGAAACATATGGACCTTCGATTCAATTGCGGGTTAATAATCTTTTTTACTGTTTTCCAAAATATCCATAGACATCAAATTCAACTTGACAGATTTAACCACGGTTCCATATCAGACCGTTCGAAAACCTCCATAGCTTGGTCGATGTACTTTTCTGAATTTTTCTCGCCCATTTTATCCAAAAATTTTCCTAAATACAATCTAGTTTTGGCCAATTCAAGATCAAAACCACTTTCCTTCAATAAACTCCCAGCCTTCTCCAGTTCGGTCAATGCTTTTTCCTCGTATCCTTCTTCCCAATAGACTCTCCCCAATGTTCGATGAGCTAAAGCTCTTTCCCTCACCGATTTTATCTCCTTGCATATCTCTAGGGCTTTTTTACATACTTTCTCACTTTTTCCTGCAGATCCTCGCTCCAAATAGATCTCTCCAAGAGCAGCATAAGTTTCAGCGGTTTGTGCTTTATCTCCACATTCCTTTGACGCTTCTAAACTTCTTTGATAATAATCTTGGGCGTCATCTAGATCTCCCTTCAATTTAGATATATATCCTAAGCCTCTAAGGTTTATCGCTCTACAAAAATTCTCACCCAACTCTTCAACTATCTCCAGGCTCCGTTGGTGATAATAATGAGCTTCATCGAAAGCACCTTTCTCTGCATGGATCAGGCCAAGGTTCACCAAGGATAGAGATATCCCATATTTGTCACCTGTTCTTTCTTTATTTTCATAACTTTCGATATGAGTTTTTATCGCTTTATACAACTCGGCTTTATGGTAGTAAACCCGGCCGATGTTGTTCAATAAAGCATTTTTCATAGATATATCTCCAACCTTTTCGTTGATCTCTAGAGCTTCGTTGTAATATTGGAGGGTTCGATCTATATCGATACTTTCAAACAACATTCCCAAGTTGTTCAAAGTCTTTGTTAACTCTTTTAATATCTCCTCTTCCTTTCGTATCTCCTCAGCTTTTTTTAGATATTTTTCAGCATTTTCATAATCCTTAATATACATAGATAGTGTGCCAAAATTATGGTATGCCTGTGCGATGGCATCACTGTCCCTGATCTTTTCAGCAGTGTCGATCTCCTTTTTAAAGATATCTTTGGCTTCCTGGTATTGCGACCGTCTTAAAAATATCCATCCTTTCTTATCTAAGAGATGAGACTTAGACTTAGAATCTTTATCGTCCAACTCTAAACCGCGTTCTACAATCTCTAGTGCTTTTTCATATTCTCCTTGCTCCTCCCAATTCATACTTATCTCGCTGTAGATCTTTTGTTTTCTTTCATAGTTTGTTGTAACAACCAAAGCATCGTGTAAATAATCTCTCGCATCCTCGTACTCACCCAACAACGAGTATGCACGGGCGATCTTTTCATAGATCCTAACCAAATCGATATCTCCCTCATCAACCCTTTCAGCCACTGATAATACTTTTTTATACATCTCTACAGCGTCCTCATGAGAGTACATCTTTTCAGCTACTTCCCCGGCTCTTAGAAAATATTCTAGAGAACGATCGAATCGATCGGCCTTTAGATAATGGCTACCCAACACATGATAATTTAACTTCTTATCTTTAATATAAAAACTACGCATTGCTTCAGCTACCTTAAAATGAAGTCTTTTTCTCTCGAGCCATTTACCGATGCCATTGTAAACAATATCTTTGATCAAATTATGAGAAAAATAAAGATGTTCATTTTCATCATCTTCCATCAATAATCTGTTCAATGTAAGCTCATCTATTGCATCGAGTAGTTGCATCTCATCTTTCTGAAATAAGGATTTAAGGAGTCTATACGGTATTCTTTCCCCTATAACACTACATATCTGTAAGACCTGCCTGGCATCCCCATCCAATCGAGATACCCTTCTCTCAACAACATTCTGCATGAGCAGTGGTAATTCGAACTGTCCTATATCCTCCGTAAAAAGTTCATCATCCGTAGTATAACCTTCTTCTTGCATCTGCAGCATACTTTCTTTTATGAACAAAGGATTACCCTGTGTCACCTCATGGACCTTCTTGGCCAAATCGACAGGTACTTTTTCTACATCCAAAATAGTTTTGATCATATCATGTGTATCATCGATGTCAAAAGGGGATAGGTCAAATTCGGTGTAAAGATCCTTTCTTGACATCTGCTGTTTCATATCTAAGAAAGCCCCTCCAGGTATTGCATCGCCAGGACAATAGCACCCTATCAGTAACACCTCACTTTCATCGATACGATCTGCTAGATAGTGAAATAGGTTCAAAGATCCCCTGTCGGCCCAATGTATATCGTCAAGGATCAATATCACAGGCTGATCAGTGGAAATCTCCCTTAATCTTTTACACGTTTGAAAGAAATAAGCGTTCCTGTATGCATCGAGCATGTTCTTATCTCGAAGTCGTCCCATCTCTTGTTGATCGACCGAATCCCTCAGTGATATTCCATCTAAATCAGAGAAAGCTTGACAGAATGGGTTATAGGGTGTAGATTCGTTGAATTTACAAACGCCCTTTAATAATAGATATCCTTCCGAAGAGGCTATTTTCGAGATCTCTTCGATCAAAGATGTTTTACCTATTCCAGGTTCACCTGACACGAATATTGTGTAAGGCCTACCTTTGCCCCCCTCATCTAGTATCTTCTTAAAGGCTTGCAATATATCCTTACGATCTACAAAATGTTGGGAGGTTTTTAAATTTGACATCTTTCCAACCCTATTTTTATCATACAACTGATGTAATATACTATATCTACTTACAGTATATATTATTTTATCCTTGGACTAATTCATTTTTAAATAATTCCCCACAGGTTACGTAAAGTTAGATATTCAATTATCTTCAGATATTTCAGTATTCTACAGTCCAAATTACTTCATATCCTGCCCCGTTGTACAACCAATACCCTTGACCTGGTTCAAATATGTACATACTCGGATCGTAATCATATGCTAGATTATATTCTTCAGAACCATCAAAATAACCGACTATCTCTATTTCCTCTGGTATCGCATGATTACCACTGTTAGAACTGGGTAGGCCGACCATGTTCCAACCAGGATAAAGATTGACGTCCGTTTGAGAAGGGACCAAACCATCTATGGATAGAATATCATCTTCAGACATACGAATCCATATCCCCATATTATGGTCCCAAGATGCTAACGTATTGAAATCATCGGCTCTTTCAGGTATGTTAGAAGACCAACCATCAATTGAAGCGTCATAGTACATGACCTTCTCATAGCTACCTGATATACCGTTATCCGGATCCTCAAGTATAGTAACTAAAGATGTATCTTCAGGAACGACGTTCATAGATACGAAATTCCAGCCATCTCCAGATGAGGTTAGAGACATATCCATCGAGGCCATTTCAACTTCACCCTGGATACCTATGTCATCGATCAACCAGCCTATACGCGGATCGGGCCAGTTCGAATAATCATCGGTCCCCATCCAAAAACGTACACGGAGTTCGTCAGAACCGATAAATGGTGTCAAGTCTATCTGTGATTGGAACCAACCCTCACTGTCACCAGTGAATGCCTCCCTTCCAGCTAATACGTTTTCACTGCTTGAAAGTACCGCATCATATCCCTCCTCCGGCACCGCCTCTACCCAAGAACCATCATGATAAACTTCCACCAAACCACCATCGTACTCATAATCGAACTCATAGCTTTGCCACCATGTCAAAGTGGCCTCTGACCAAACTGAAGTGTCTATTCGCGGTGATACTAGTTTTTCGTCCCAGGAAGTACCATAGTCCCCATCACCACAATCCCAATGGAATTCGCCAGAATAACTATCTCCTTCATCAATATCCCAATTCGAATCGTTCTGCCAACCTAAGTTTCCCGCCTCTACATCATCGATTTCATCTACAACAAAGGAATGTTTTCCCTCGGAAGGTTTTCTAGCCTGGTTTCCTGCTGTATCCTGACTAATTATATAATATTCATAACTTAATCCAGGTGTAAGACCGTCGATCAATACTTCATGCTGTGTAGACAGATCCGGACAAAAAGCATTTTCTGACTGACCGTAAACCACTTTCCCCCATGAAGGTTCGTCTGTCTCCCATGTGATACGAACGGCAGACCCTGAGTCCACTTCTACTGTCATGACCTCTGGATCCATTCCATCTACTACTGCAGTTGCCTCTTTTTCTACACCACCGTCGTCATAAACCACGGTTATCAGGTCTCCGTGGGATACGTCCAATCCTTCACTCGAAGAAAGTTCTATAGAACCGGTAAATCTCCAGTCCTCTACATCTGGATGAAGGGTCATCATCTTACCTTCCAGTTGGGTATCGCTCTTTACCAAAACATCGACCTCTGATAAGCCCATGAGATCTTTATCGTTCACAAGAATATTAACAGTATCTTCCTTGTTATATTCCTCTTTATCTAACTGAACCGTTCCATTTGAACCGAACACCGCGTTATGTGTAACCAAGGCGAAGTCCTGCATAGGAGAACCTATATTGAGAGCGTCCTCAGGGATGTTATTACCGATGACCCTGACAGTATAGGCACCCGATTCGAGTCCATCCGCCGGTATGAATATGTTCTCAACTGTATTTACATCATCACTTCCATCATCATTGCGATCGAAATCGGTGTTGGCCCCTGTATCAGGTGGTGTCCATCCCTGTTGGAATGAGTTCCCCTTATATACCATACCAGAAGGTGAAACGATCTCTAGGTCTAGATCATTTTTTAGGGATGGATTGTCGTAGGCCTGCCCATATCTATCTGTCCATACAAGAGTGAATTTTAATGGTTCATCTTCACTATCGAACTCTAAATCGTATTCCTTGACTTCACCAGTGGTTAATGTATTGGATTGGTCCTCGATGAAAGATGATTCCTCTCTACTCAACAGTGAACCCGCATCGACCATCCCCCATCCCTCATCTTTGTTAGGGATATAATCTATCTCTCCGTCACTATTAAGGTCATTCAAAAGAGGTCTAGCGGAATTTATCAATAGCGCTTTCACCATAGCCGGCGATGGACGTTCACCATATGTGTCCTCATACCATTCCACCACCACGGCTGCGGCCCCAGTTACAGCAGGTGTTGCCATGGACGTGCCAGACATCCATTCATACCTATCGTCTTCTGTATAGATATTGCCATCATCTGTATCTGTCATAGGGGAACTTGTAGATAACACTGATCTACCAGGGGCTACTACATCAGGCTTTACTCTATTATCCTCGGTCCATCCCTTTGAACTCCAAGACGTGACATTATAAGGTTCTACTGAATCGATACTACCCCCAAATTGTGTTGAATCTGGCATATAAGTGCCGGAGGCTCCAACGGTGATCACATTCTTTGCATTACCTGGACTACCGATAGATGTCTCATCTCGTTCCCCAGCTGCGTCTTCTCCAGCGTTCCCCGCAGCAGCAGTGATTACCATACCATCATTCTCCCATCCAAAAGGATCTGAATCCCTTACTGCCCTATCGTAGTCTGAATCGGACGAGTAATATACACCGCTGTATCCGTAACCCCACGAGTTAGAATGAACGTAGACATCACCATGAACCTTAGCATCCCTAGGTATATCATAATCTTGAGAAGGCCCTATCCAAGAACCACCATCTGTGAAAACTTTCTGGCCATACAGATTCGAACCATAAGCCAACCCTTGAGATACATAATAAGGACCATGGCCGGCGTACTCGGTCCCTGTCCCTCCGTATGTGTCTCCTGCCATAGAGCCTGCACAGTGTGTACCATGTCCGTTACCATCCGACCAATTCTTGTCGTTAGAGAAGGAATGACCACCCAAAACGCGTCCTGTGAAATCAGAATGCCCTGCATCTCCAAGACTTCCGTCGCCTAAACCGGTATCCGCAAGACCTGAAACAACACCTTCTCCAGAATATCCAAGCTGATTGACGAACGCCCCATGATCCCCATATTCGCGATATGGTTCTGACGGATCACTAGAATTCCAATAACCACCGATGAGCTGTGACTCAAGCTCACTTGATAACTCTCGTTCTAACCAGGGCGATATAAAAATAACTTCTTCCAATTGGGCTATCCTGTTCATCACTTTCATATCTTTGGCATGGATCATGATTCGGTTAGTATCGTGTAAAATATGTAGATTCGTAACTCCATTTAAATGTCTAACCTGTCTTACTACCCTTTCTAAACTCCCCTCGACAACATCTATAGATAGCCTACCGGTCTTTATATCCGGTGCGATCTTGTACTCCTGAGGATAAGTACTTACACGATCGACAAAAAATAATTGATCAACCCTATCAGATAACTGATGTTCCATCCAAACCTTGTATGTATGATCTGGTACATAGTCAACCACTTCGATATCTAAACCCTCGAGTTTCGTCCTCCATTCAGGGTTAACCGGCCCTAATGTGTTTATCAAGTACAGACCCTTATTATCAGTAGGATCTCTAGATGGTAGATCTTCAAGGTCTACCTCATAACTATTGAGATTTATTTTATTTTCCGATGGATTTTCATAAACCGATAACCCCTGTAAAGAACTCTCTTCATCAACTTCGATCACCGCATAACGTCCATAAACGTCTAGTACATCGAAATCTGTTATAGATGATAAATCACCCTCATGATTGACTAATAAAATTTCCTCTTCTGATGATCCGTTCGCATAATATGAAAATGAAGGAGCAGTACATAATATCAAAACAGTAAAAATACACATCGATATGGATATAACTTTCATAGGTACACCTCAACACATTTTCTAAAGGTTAAAGCCAGCATCTATATGGATAGGTCTTTCTACGATATATAATCCTAGGTGCCACATGTAGACTCGTCATTTGTATGCTGACTCACTTCAGCTTCATTTATTGGACAGAGTATCGTACTCGATCATGTATCGGTTTTTGATTTAAGACTTCCTTTCCCAAAGGATAAATATCTCACAATTTATTCAACCGATGATGGCTTACAAGAACCAACACCGTTTAAAGAAGAAAAAGCTCGATGAATATTCTCAGCGATTGAACGAGTACCTAGGTGACTCTCCATTCAACCCAAAGAGTCAGGTAGATATAGCTGATTCACCGAATGGTAAAGTTTTATTGATGGATAAGAAACCAGTGGCAGTTTTCTTCGATGACGAGGTATTCCCAACGATAGATGGTCTGTTGAAGATCGATGCTTACCGCTCTTTCGTAACCGTGGATATGGGTGCCGTCAGATTTGTTTACAACGGGGCTGACATTATGGCACCGGGTATCGTAGATGCTGATAAGAACATTCAAGAGGGAGATCTGGTCTGGGTGAGAGATGTCGAGCATAAAAAACCATTAGCCGTAGGTAGAGCTATGACAGATGGTACGACCATGATAGAATCAGATGACGGGAAGGTCGTTAAGAGCCTCCATCACGTTGGAGACGGTATGTACAAGTGACTTTCAAAGTCTTTCTTTTAGCTCATCGATTATTTTTACCGGTGAGGGATCTCTACCGTATAACAGTGCCAAATATATACTGATATAATCTCCGAAATAGATCAGGTAAAGTATCCTAGCTAGCTGGGTCTCACCCTCAGCATACAGTTCAATGATATCGTCGCATTTCTCTTCGAATACCAAGTCCTTGGTCAACCCTATCCTTCGATCAATACTTTCGTCCTCCCCTTTATGTCTCAAAAGTATAGGTATAAAATCTTCCGTTTTGTTATCACCTTTCCAACCGACTATCTCGTTATGATTCATCTCTGGAAAGGCACCGTACCACGCCAATACCTCCGCATTCTCGTTAAACTGGGTATGCCATCTATTGGCGACTGCGTTATATATGGAATGTCCGTATATTACCGGAATCTTCCCTTTGATCCTTTTTGCTATCTTCTTAGCTGGATTTTCATCCGTACGAATACCACACTTGATCCTGTCCCTCAACTTTTTCAGTTCCTCTACAGTGTCTATGATAGCAACGTCAGAATCATAGACGAGCATCTCTGTCAATATTTTCAATACGGGAATGAAGAGAAAAGCTATAGCCTCCCTGGGATGATAATCCTTTGGAGCCTGTATGAAGACCACACCCTTCTCTTCGCATAATTTTTCTAATTCACCATCAGAACTGATACCTATGACTTTAGCACCTTCCTTCAGAGCGTTCCTTGCTGCACTCAGCGTTTCTTCAGTATTCCCCGAATAAGATACAACGAATACCAGAGTGTTCTCGTTAACGAAAGAAGGGATAGTGTAATCTTTGTTAACATGTATCGGGATAGTAATCCTGTTAGCTAAAAAACTCTTCAATATATCTCCGACAATAGCAGAACCTCCCATCCCAGTAACTACGATCTCGTAGGGCTGGAAGGGAAGCAGATTTATATCCAAATCTTCTACAACCTTCTCTATCTGTTCTGGAAACTCTTCTAAAGTACCCAGCATATCTTGACTGTCTATCTTTTTTAACTCCTCAACGTCATCGAGCATGGTCTTCACAGATATCACAAATAATCAACTGAATAAATAAATTGTGCTAAAAAAAGCATATTTATATTATACGTCGAGTACAAATTTACTATTCTCTTTCTGAAGCACGTAAACTTTCTAACATATCAATATAATCTTCATCCAAACCATGTTCTCTTGCTCCTCTTATTACAGTATCCATGTAGTCATCTGATGGAGGAAAATGTGTGTCCTTTTTATACTCGGGTATTCGATTAACAACATAGGTAAGCACAGTTTTACAGTCCTCATCGAGTCTCACTGGAATGAATTGTCTTCTATAGGCCCCAACCTCTCTTCCATCTTTGATCTCTCTTCCTTCGAATCTATCCAATTTTTCTAAACTTATCCTATCGATGGAATAAACAACTCCTTGAACCATATCGTCTTCATCACCTGGAACTATGTCAAGTACTCCCCCTTCCCTAGTGACAGACTTGTAAGTGAAATCTAGCGTCCATCCCGGTAATTTCGCTTTCTGTATGTCATGAACCTTAGTTCCCCTCTCCTTCATCTGCTCTAAATTCATATTACTCCCATATGCAAAATATTTGACCTTCTCTCCTGACATCTTGATCCCTCTCAACTGATTGAATAAGATGTTAAGAATCTATAAAATAAAGTATTTTCGCAGTATCCTAAGAGAAATTTGGTTTTTTTGACCTTATTATAGTTGAAGAAAGAACGTCTTTAAACGAAAGGCGTGTCTTCGATCTATGCGAGTTGGGATAAAAATATTGGTGTCACCAATAATCGTCACTAACTTCCATCTGGATGTCGTCGTATACCATCTCTAGAAGATATTCCACATTCTCATTCTCGTATTCCTCATATCTTCCGCTTTCGAGTTGGACCTTGGCTTTTAGAATATCATTTTGTTTTAGTATTTCAATCGAACAGATATCTTCTTCCATGAAATTCACTTAGCAAAAATAGGCTACAGGACACATATATAAACATTTCCCAAGAAGAGCAGAAAAACGTTTTATCCAAATCAGAAGTCAGTTCTCTGTAGTTATAATTATAGATATAGTTAGGTATCCTAGTTATCCCCTCTTTCTTTCTCATCTGCTACTTCCTTTTTCAGGAGCGAATATCGCAATGATCTCAATTATGACACCCAGTAACAATATTACAATTCCTACAATGGTCAACAAGAAAGAGGCCTCATGAACAAGTACAGTACTGTTATCTGTCGGAATCCGCAGCGACAGCGAGGATCAAGACGAATAAATGAACGAAGTGAATTTATTAGTCGAAATATTAACACATTCTAACTACCCATTAAAATTCAAGGATTTTATAGTGGACTCGTCAGAAAATTTAAAATTTTCTAACTACCTATAAAAAATCAAAGATTTTATAATGGACCCGTCAGAATCCGCAGTGAAAACGAGGATCAAGACGAATAAATGAACAGAGTGGATTTATTAGTAGAAATATTAACATATTCTAACTTACCACTAATCACAGATTAGTGGACCCGTCAGAAAGCTCACGCTTTCTAACTGCCTATAAAAAGTTAACATTTTTTATAGACCCAGTGGGACGAGGGAATTTTCGAAGAAAATTACCGAGCGTGAGGAATTTAGTCCTCACAGTTTTCAAATACCACTGGGTACACGAGCAATAGCGAAGTGGACCCAGTGGGATTTGAACCCACGGCCTCAACCTTGCAAAGGTCGCGATCTTCCGAACTGATCTATGGGCCCACGAACGAATGTGAGCGGGTGCATAGATAGAAGGAATTTTCTTTGAAAATTCCTGTAGATCTATGGGCCCGTGAATGAGCTTTTGCGAATGAATACCAGTGAATACACAAAGGCATACACTATCAGATTCTAAAGACGTTAATCTGGTGATATATCATTAAGTAAGAAGAAAATGGGTTTTAATTTCGAAGTACGATCTCTATGTGTACTTCGTCAGGTACTTGGATACGCATGAGTTGCCTTAATGCCCTTTCATCGGCATCGATATCGATGAGCCTTTTATGGACTCTCATCTCCCATCGTTCCCAGGTTTCACAACCTTCTCCATCAGGAGCTTTTCTTACAGGAACTACCAACTTTTTTGTAGGGAGTGGTATGGGACCTTTTAGTTCCACGCCTGTTCTTTCAGAAATCTGCTTGATCTGACCGCAGATCTCCTCTACCTTTTTTGTATCCGTACCGCTTAAAGATATCCTTGCTCTCTGTGCCATAAAAACTTCCTCTTTAAATTAAAAGGTTTGAAAGGGGAGATGGGTTTTTACATCTCCTTTTCTTCTATATCGATGCACTGGCCAGCAGCCACCGTTTGACCCATATCTCGGATAGCGAATCTACCCATCTCTGGGAAGTCCTCTACCTTTTCAAGCGATAGATTCCTTGTAGGCTTTACAGTTACAACTGCTGCATCCCCGTTCTTGATGAAGTCCGGATTCTCTTCGACGACTTCACCTGTCTTTGGATTGAGTTTCTGTTTGATCTCTATGAATGTACATGCTACCTGAGATGTATGTGCATGGAACACCGGTGTGTAACCCTGTGTTATCACACTTGGATGGTCTAGAACAATGATTCTAGCATCGAATGTATCTACAACGGTCGGTGGGTCATCGACAGGACCAGCAACGTCGCCTCTCCTGATGTCGTTCTTCCCTACACCACGAACATTGAAACCGACATTATCGCCAGGTTCCGCTTTTGGTATCTCTTCATGGTGCTGTTCGATCGATTTCACTTCTCCAGTAACATTAGCTGGCATGAAATGTATCTTATCCCCAGGGTTCATGATACCAGTTTCAACACGACCCACTGGGACTGTTCCGATACCGGTTATAGAATAAACATCCTGGATCGGTAATCTGAGTGGTTTGTCCATCGGTTTCTCCGGCGCTTTTATGTTGTTTATCGCTTGCAGGAACGTCTGTCCATCCCACCATGGGATGTCATCGCTGCTGCGGGTAACGTTATGTCCCTTCAAAGCACTTATCGGTACAACTTCGAACTGCTCGTTTCTGTAACCCACAGATTTTAAAAGTTTAGTGACTTCATCTTCGACCTCGTTGTATCGCTTTTCGCTGAAAGGTTCTTGTGTTGCATCCATCTTATTTACTGCAACTATCAACTGATCAACGCCCAGCGTTCTAGCTAGGAATGTGTGCTCCCTTGTCTGTGCCATGGGACCTTCAGGTGCTGCAACTACAAGTACTGCAGCGTCGGCTTGGCTGGTACCCGTGATCATATTCTTAACAAAATCTCTATGACCCGGTGCATCTATGATCGTGAAATAGTACTTATCCGTGTCGAACCTTTTATGCATGACATCGATGGTCAATCCTCTTTCCCTTTCTTCTTCCAACTGATCCATTTCCCATGCGAACGCAAAGGTTCCTTTTCCTTTCTCTTCCGCTTTCTTTTTGTATTCGTTGATCACGTGCTCCTTGATAGCCCCTGTTTCAAACAGAGTACGACCTACTAAAGTGGACTTGCCGTGGTCCACGTGACCTATGAATACAAGATTTAGATGTGGTTTTTCTGCCATTGCTTATGCCTCCAATAACTATCTTTTTGTCCCTAATGACTTTCCATATTTATAGTTTTATCCTTAGAGACCCTACAATTAGAGATATATAGGGCGGTATATGTATTTGTAGGGTGATGAAGCTCAATATCCGACAAGTTAGAAAATATGAGATCAACGACCTAGCTGACATGTGGTACGAACTTGCAAGTATGCACGAAGATATTATGGAAGGCTATGAACTCTCTGATGACCCTAAAATATCTTGGACTAGTTTCATAAAAGAGGGTATGGAAAAGGAAGGGATGGTAACCTTTGTTGCTGAAAAGGATGGAGAAATAGTTGGATTCGTTAATACTGTACTACGACAAAGACCGCCATTTTTCAAGAAAAGAGACATTGGACTGATATTGGATCTTTTCGTGAAGGAGGAGGAGAGAGGGAAAGGCATAGGAAGTACACTAGTTGGAGCCGCAGAGAGTTGGATCAAAAATAGAGGGGTCAATCTTGCAATCCTCACAGTATCCCCAGTCAATCAAACCGCTTTAGATTTTTGGAATGAAAGAGGGTACGCTACATACCTAGAGAAAAAGAGAAAAGAATTATGATCAAAGGTTAAAATGGTCATAACCGCCTTTTAATTCAGTTTTCCCATCATCGACCAAATATACCCCCTTTTCTGTGATCCCACCCACCTCTTCGTGATCAATTTCTTCAATAAGTGATAATTTATCTTCTGGAATGGTAAAAACCAGTTCGAAATCCTCTCCTCCTGACAAAGCCCAGAACATCGGATCTTTATCAAGGGTTTTTGCGGCCCCTTTAGTTTTTTCAGATATCGGTATCTTATCTTCATATATCCGTGCACCTACGCCGCTCTCTCTACAGATATGGTTGACCTCCGAAGCTAGACCGTCACTCACGTCTATCATCGCGTTCACATACGGTGCTAGTTTCCTCCCCACATCAAGTCTGCACTTCGGTTCAAGATGATACTCCGTGTATCCTTCTTCACCAGCCCGTAAGAGATCCAAACCAGCCCAGCTCTTACCTAGATCACCGGTTACACACACGACGTCACCGACTTCGGCATCACCTCTCAAACATAGATTCTCCTTTTCGACTTTACCGATGATTACAACGTTGATCACCAAAAGTTCACCGTGAGTTGTGTCCCCACCTATGATCGTAAGTCCGTACTCCTCTGATGCTTCCAGCATCCCACTGTATATCTCATCGATATATTCCACTTCTATATCATCTGGAATAGCTATAGATACCAATCCCCATTCGAGAAAGCCTCCCATAGCAGCTATGTCAGATACGTTTACAACTATAGATTTTCGACCTATCTGCCGGGGTGTATGCCACTCCCTGTTAAAATGATCTCCTGAAACAAGCATATCAGTGGTCATCAAAGTGTACGTGTAGCTATCTCCATCCTCTAAAACCGCGCAGTCGTCACCTATACCTTTGAGGAGTCCCTCTTTACCTTCTATCCTTTCAGCCAGTCTATCGATCAATCCGAATTCACCTAATTCATCGATCTTCATTTTCTATTCACCTTATAATTTTCAAAACTCGACTCGAATTTATCGATTATCTCGGGAAAATCCTTATCCTGTGTGACACTAGATATTGCACATATCATATCAAAGGCCTTGGATAGTTGTTCTAAGTCCTCGAACTTAATTCCACCTATAGCTGTAGTTGGGATCTTTACTTTCTCAGCGATCTCAAGAGCTCCCTTGATCCCGAGCTCTTCCGACGTATCATCTTTTGTTTTCGTGGAATGTATCGGACCGATTCCGACATAATCCGCCATCTTTTCAGCTTCTAATGCCTGTTTTAGAGAGTGAGTGGAAACACCTAATATCCTATCTTCGAGCAATTCTTTCCCTACCTCGTAAGGCAGATCACACTGGCCTAGATGGACACCATCGGCATCCACCGCTAGAGCTATATCAATACGATCATTGACTATGAAAAGAGCACGATCCTCGCAAATATCTGAGATCTGTAAAGCCTCTTCGTATAATACCTTCCCAGGGGCTTCTTTCCTTCTATATTGTACGATTTTTACACCCCTCTGGACGGCTATCTCAACCTGTTCTATTGGAGAGATCTCCAGTCTTTCGTCGGTTATGTAATAATAATTAGCTTCTTCGAGCAGGCTCATCAAGTGTTATATCTATTATCTTTCTATAAAGCTTTTCATAAAAACAACCATCCCGAACCTATCCTAAAGTGTTTTTTCGTAATTGATCCATGCGGGTTTCCTTTCAAATCCCAGTTTTTCATTGATATGGAGCATATCTTCGTTACCCGTCTCGTTTTCAGTCTTTATCGTTGAGATACCTTTATCTGAAGCTATTTCTATCGCTTTTACCTTCATCGCTGTGGCTATACCATCGCCTCTATAATCTTTTCTAACACCTGTCATCCCGACCGAAAGAGCATTCTGTTCCTCTAAAAACCAGTGATTACTCAAACCGATAAACTCATCGTCTCTAACTGCTATGATGTAAGCTTCCGGGATAAAGTAAGGATGTTCAAAAAACTCGATGAAACGTTGGAATTCGATACCTGTATATTCATCACTCATAGGGACATCTTTCATCACTTTCTCGTACAGTTCGTACAATTTTCTATTGTTTTCTTCATCGATACCTAACTCCTCAAGAGAAGTCAATACGATCCCTTCTTTACCCAATTTTTCTCTCAATCCCTCGTATTCCCCAAAGCTGAAACTATTAACATCTAATTCCAACTCCCACATCCTCATGGTTTCCTTAAAACCTCTGTCTTCTATGAATTTGATGGCTCTTTCTTTGTCTTCTTTCGTGTGACATACCAATTTTACAGGTTCAAAGTTCGCCAACTCATCTAAAATATATCGATAAATTTCAGTTCCATAACCCATTTCTTGATGAGCTGGATGGATTGCTCCATAGATAAAAAATTTTCCAGGTTGATAACTACCTTCCCATTGGTTGTAAAAACCGTGTCCGATTATTTCATCTTCCAGTTCCATCATATACCTCTGGTGTTTACATTTCTCAGATCTACTTTTGTCGTTGAATTTCAAGGACTCTTCGCTTATCTCTATATCTGGAAAAACATTATTTTCTAGTCTTACGATATGTGCGTAATCTGATTCTACGAATTTTCTGATCTCTAAGTTGTTTATAGACATCGATGATCACCTAGGACGTTTTCTGTGAAAGATAACTATAGAAATGGTAACTGCGAGTAACATGGATGCCAATGTGAACCCAGGAGTATCTACGTCCTCATCTTCACCTTTTTCAAAGACCGCCGTTACCTCCATATCTTCTTCTATCTCAAAAGTGATATTCCTCTCCGTACCTTTAATATCGTCTTTCCATTCTACGAATTCCCAATCCTCGTAAGGGTCAGCGTAAAAAGTAACCTCAGTTCCTTCCTCATAAATGAAGATCCATTCACCGTCAGCTTCGGGGTCCTTGATATCGATAGCATCTGGATCATAAGTTACTATGCCCCCACCGTCAATTTTTAGTTCCAATTCACATTCTTTATATTCTTTAGAGTCAGATTCTTCATCAGCCCTTGTGCAGCTAGCAACACCCAGGCTAAAGAAACTCGTTACTAAAACTACCACCATGCACACCGCTAAACCTTCTTTCAGATTCATGTTCTATCCTCATATATATCCTTTCTAAAGCCACCTATAAAGTGACTCAGAAATAACTCATAGTGTTTCACCCTTCCTTCAATATATATCATTTACCCAAATTTTGAAATGCTATTGGAACCGATCAACAGGCGAGGATCATCTAAGGATAACTATACTATACTATACCGCTATACTGTCTTGGCTTTGGCTAAAACCCTTATTAGGATATCACTCATCCCATATCCTCAAAAACCTCATCTAGATCATCGTCCATGTCCTCTATATCCTTATCGAACTCTTCTTCCATGTCCCATATGATCCTGTCGTATTCATCCCCACTTGATCTTTCTTTATTTGATGTGATTTGGATCCCCCCTAAAACGATAAGCACCATTATTATCAAACCGATAACCACCACCATCCACGGAGTTAATAAGCTCTTTTCCTCTACCGTTATAGATTCTGCAGATGCATACTCATCATCATCACTAACCACACTGATGGTATACTCTCCAGGCTCTCCAGTTGTCCATACTAATTCACCTTGGTATACCTCATCTCCTTCTAAGGTCACGTTATCCACATCTTTTACTTCACCATCGACTATGAACTCTATCGTCTGTATATCTTCTAGTTCCCCTGTATTGGTCACCGTGTAGTTGACGATAAATTCTTCACCTTCGATTACTTCCTTATCGTGATCGATAATCTCAACCTCGAAATTAGCCTCTTCTAAAAAGTGAGCATTGATCACTTTATAATCGTCCATGGTGATTGTGATATGTTCTTCCGTACTCTTATAAGATCCAGCCCATTCAGATAACCCATACCCTTCATCCGGTACCGCTGTTAAGTTTACTTCTTCTCCATGTTCGTACTCCTCTTTATCAGGCTTTATCTCAATCGAGCCGTTTCCTTTTTCATCTGCGTTTAAAGAATATGTCTTAATCTCAAAATGCGCAATGACTTCTTTATAACCGTCCATGGTCACGGTGATCTGCTCTCCTGTCCCTTCATACGATCCAGTCCATTCTATGAAATCATGTCCTTCGTCCGGTACCGCTGTTAAGTTCACCTCTTCCCCATGTTCGTACTCTTCCTGAATAGGGTCTATGTCAACAGAGCCTTCTCCTTTCGTTTCGATCCCCAACGGATAAGTCTTAAGTTTGAAGTGAACCGTAACTTCCTTATCTTGGTCCATGGTTATCGAGATCTCTCTATCCTCAAAGACCGTTCCATCTATCTCCCATTTATCGAATTCCCAGTTCTCTGAGGGGACAGCTTCTAGAGTAACATCATCATCTTCTAAGAATACTTCAGTCTGTGGGAGTTCTTCAACCAATTCACCGTCAATATTAACTACACCTTCTCCAATGGGATCCTTGATATTAAGATCGATCCCTTCTACTACAGTTATATCTACTCCGTCTATATCGTCCTCGCTGGAAACTTCTATGTTATAATCTCCCATCTCTTCACCGGTAGTATCCCAAGTGAATTCACCTTCATAGATATCACCTACACTATAGGCTATGACAGACCCATTCATCGATCCGCTGTAAGTCAAACCGTCCTTTGTATTGACCGACATCACTTCTGCATCTCCGTGTTCTTTGTGTTCCCAGAGCGTCTCCCGCCACACAGCATCATAAGCTAATACGGTCCCATCCCAAGATCCACTGTAGACCACCCCATCCTCAACAAAAACCGATTCAACTACATCCTCGTGTTCCTGATGTTCCCATATCTTCCCCGGTATATTAGCATTGTAGGCGATCACGCTATTATCACTCGAACCACTGTATACTATTCCATCAGAATGATAGACCGACCAAAACTCTTCACCATGTTCTTCATGACTCCATAATTTTTCTTGTGTTTCCACATCATAGGCCAAAACTGAGCCGTCCAATCCACCGCTGTAAACCACCCCATCCTCGGCATGGACGGAAAGAACCCCATCTGAGTGTTCCTCATGTATCCATAGTTTCTCCTGTGCTTCAGAATCATAGGCTACTACAGTCCCGTCCCAAGACCCGCTGTAGACCACTCCATCCTCGACAAAAACTGACTCAACGGTGTCATCATGTTCCTCATGGCCCCATAATTTTTCTTGTGATTCCACATCATAGGCTACCACTGTATTATCATTCGATCCACTATATATCACTCCGTCCTCATAATGGACCGATATGACACCCGCACTGTGTTCCTCATGCCTCCATAGCTCTTCCTCGGTTTCACCATCGTAAGCTAAAACGGTCCCATCCCAAGATCCACTGTAGACCACACCATCCTGGGCATGGACTGAATAAACCACTCTATCATGGAGCGAATGCTCCCAGTTTTTAAAACCGTCTGCGCCAAGATCGACTTCCTTAGTATCTTCTAGTTCCCCATCTACTAAAAACTCGATGGTTTGTGTACCTTCGAGATCTTCTCTATTGGTAACTTCGTATTCAACAGTCGTCTCCCCACCTTTCCCGACCTGTTCATCATGATCGGTTATATCTACTTCAAATATAGCTTTGGGGGGATGTGGATATGTGCCTTTCTCTTGCCATCTTAGGAAAGGATAGGTCTTATCTTCGATTATATCCCAATTTTCTTCGAAATTCCAGCCTGCATCGCTATATGTATCTTCTATGACCATAAGATCTGTAGTCTTTCCAACTCCACCCTCACTCGTGTGCTGACCAGAGGTATCAGTATCCCAAAAGGAGTTCTCCACCATGCCCCAATTATAACCCACAAGTCCTCCTACTCCATGATCTCCTTGTACGCTACCAGTAGCATAAGAGTTGTTGATCGTACCATCGGAGTTCTCTCCTGCAAGTCCGCCAGCGTAATTACCGCTCACAGTTACTGTAGAGTATGAACGCTCTACGGTTCCGCGGTTATATCCCACAAGACCACCTAAGCTGTTTAACCCATTCACATATCCCGAAGTATATGATTCAGAAACCGTACCATTATTGTTAAACCCTATTAGACCTCCTATATAATAATAGCCAGTGACATCTAGATCTACCAGTCCAATATTTTCAACTCGAGCCTCGTGTAGATATCCAAACATACCCATTTGAGAAATAATAGTTTGGTCTATTTGTAAATTAGAGATCATATTATTGTTTCCATCGAAGTCCGCCTCAAGATAAGGGATATAAAGTCCTGGTTCATCCGATAGATCTATATCCCCTGCTAGACTGAATTTATAGTCGTCTCTATCTGCAAATCCAAGGAGATCTCGAAGACCCTGGATATCACTTATCTCATAATGATCACCTGCAGGTGCTAATGAATCCTCATAGTCTTCTATATCCAGTTCTCTATTGTTTATCCAGTCCTTATACTGCTCATCGAATAAGCCACAGATCGTGATCAGATTATCGTCGTTGATCGATACCTCTTCTATATTGTAATGAGAATTAGAGAATGTTCCACCATCGTTCATCCCGATGAGCCCGCCTACGTAAATGTCTCCCCCGATATCCGCAGCTGCGAAAGAATCCTTCAAAAAACCGGTGTTCAATCCAACTAGACCTCCCAAGTAACCAAATCCTTCCACATCCCCAGAGGAATTAGAGTTCTCTACTCGGCCCTCATAATTCAATCCTAGAAGTCCTCCAGCACCGAAGCCCATACCAATACAGTTCACTTTACCAGTCGTATATGAGGTGGAGATGTTCGCATTATCGTTAACTCCCACTAATCCACCTACATAAACTTCACCTTCAACGGTTGCAGAGCTATACGATTTTTCTATGAGGCTGTCCGGGAAGTTCACTCCCACTAATCCACCTACGTACCATAGACCCCTCACCGTTCCAGAAACATTTGAATCGATCACTTGACCTAGATTATACGCCCCTAAACCTCCGACGAAGACATCTCCCGTTATATTTACATCTTTTAAATATATATCTATAATCTGAGTATCGTTATCGATCATTCCAAAAAAACCAACATTCTCTTCTTCCGACCTATTGATATAAAGATTTTCTATAGTCGAGCCATTGCCGTCGAATCTTCCAGAGAAGGGTTTAGATCCGTCTTGTATAGGCCTAAACCCTTTTCCACCGAACCAATCCCTGGTTTCAGAGGCATCGATATCATCTTCAATGATATAATCACTTTCTAGATCATTTCGAATCCATTGAAGTTCGCAGGCGGTAGTTATCATATATGCTTCCATGTCGTCACTCCATTCAGGCTCCATAGCCACAGTTGTAAATCTGAATACTTCGCCAGGGAACTCCTTCCCATCTGCCTCGGCTACAACTTGATATTCATAAGAAGTAAAATTCTCTAAATTCCCTAACTCCACACCCAATGTCTTAGTTTCATTGATAGTACCCATCTCGATCTTGTTCCACTCTTCGCCCGTCTTTCGATGCCTAAAAAATATGTCAGCCTTGTTTAGATAAATACCGATCACCTCGCCACGGATAGTGGCATTATCGTTCGTAAGGTTCTCTTCCGGTAAAGTGAGTACCTCCACATCCCTGTGTGTAGTGAAAGTTCTCGTTAAAGTATTGTTTTGTTCTCCGGTCCAATTTCCTACTACTTGATACTCATAAGTAGTAGCCTTCTCTAAACCTTCTAATCTATATTCAAATACACCGGTTTCGTTAAGACCTTGTTTCTCCGTTGTTGACCACTCGTTTTCACTCTTCTTCCGATATCTAAAGAAAACATCGACTTCCTCTTTGGGCATCTCTAAGAGCTCCCCTTTGAGTAAAACACTATCGTTGGTTCTTTCTTCAGCGTTATTTACCGATAAATAATAAGAGATATGGTCAACCGCCCTACCAGCATCGATGATCCCATATCCATACCGGGTGTTTTTAGATCCATTCAACGTATCTCCAGCCTCGTAATAATCTGAAGTTTCTTCTAATGTTCTATAGATATCATCTACCGATAGATGAGTATCGTACATCAGGGCGATAGACCCAGCTACATGGGGTGCAGCCATGGAGGTGCCACTAAGTTCTCCATAATCTCCGTCAGGAAAAGATGACATGACTTCTACACCTGGGGCAGCAAAATCTGGCTTAACGTACTCTTCTGGTGTATCATATCTACCATCTTCAACGATATCACCGCTGCTGAACCGGGCTATCTCATCTTTTTTATCCGATGCTCCGATTCCAAAGGATTCGTAGATCGCCCCGGGACTTCCAATACTTCCTTCACCGCTGTTACCCATCGAAGTAACGGGTACCACACCTGCATCCTTAAGGTTCTGTATAGGTTCTTCAAACTCTTCCTCATATATCGAAGCGCCCCATGACATACTAGCAACATGTGGTCTGTAATCGCTTACGTTTCCGCCATATTTCTCATGAAGGGGGTCACCATGTCTATCAAACGGTTCTACCTTCCATTCAAGACCTCTTATAAGTTGTGCAATATTTGCGGAACCTCCAGGGAGTGTAAGTGCGTGCATAAGTTCAGCGCCGGGAGCCACTCCTATACTGGTTCCACTAGTGTTTCCACCCAATATCGTGCCAGAGCAGTGAGTTCCATGATAACCCGTATCGTGTGGAGTGGAATCTTCGACGACAAAACCATTTTCGTCGATTTCTATCCATCCTCCAGGATGATATTCATCGTCTTCATCTACCGTCGTCATCTTACCCTCTAAGTCAGGGTGTTCGATATCCACACCAGTATCCGATACTGCAACTCGTATCCCGGAACCGTTTCGACCATCATCCCATACATCTGTAACATTGATCCTGTCTAGACCCCATGTCAAATCATCGTTAGATCCTTGGGTAGGGTCGACTGACTTTCTTTTCTCAAGGTATGAATCATCATATCTGTCAGATCCAAAAGAGGTGTTTATATCTCGAAAATCTTCTTCAAACCTAGGTTCCATCAAGTCTGTCCATCTTCCCTCATTATCATAGAGCTCTGAACCAGATCCATGTGTATCTGAATCATTTATTTCTACCTCAAAATTTTCATGTATCCTCCAGACGTTATCGAGGGACGCCAATCGGTCTAGTTCACCATATTCCACTTCAGCCAAAATGGCATTTGCTATCCAAAAGGTATTGATAATATCTCCATCTCCTTCATCCACAAGAGCCTTGACATTCGATTGTTCCCTTTCGGTATAACTCTTCAATTCCCTTGCGAACTCCGTTCCCTCTTCGTGGATATCCAAAGCTCTAGTCCTTTCGATTTCTTTAGCCTCGTAAGAATCTAATCTTATCACGACCTCAACGAGTTCTTTTTCATCTTTCTTACTTTTCTCCCTACGGATGCTTTCACTTAAAACCCCATCCCTTCCTCGGTGAAACTCCTTAGGGTTAGGATCTGATTCAGATACAATATCAGTCTTAGTCTCTTCATCCGCTTGTATAACTGATGAAAAAGCCACACCAAGAGAACTCACGATCAGTAACATAACCACGCACAATGCTAAGCCTTCCTTGATTTTCATGTTCTATCATACATCCATATCAGTCGCTTGCTTTATCATACCATATCAGTCGCGAAGACGCATAAAGCACCCTCGGAAATCCTCTCTTCTGTGTGATATATCAATCAATATATATCTTTTATCCCATGTTATAATTCTTACATTATAGAAAGACTTTTTATGTGTAATGTCTATTTACCTTTAGGATGTGAACACGTTTGATATATCTTATAATAAACCAAGCACCAATTTTCATGTTGCAACTTGGCGCATATGCATGCTGTGGGCTCATAATCTTTCTAGCTGGTTTAGTAGCAATCTTTTACCTATTTTCCAAATATTCTGAAAGTTCTAGTTCTTATAAAGATAAAAAAAGAGTCAAAACAGATGATGATGTTGGAAGGTACAGCTCCGATGAAATCGGTTTTGAAGAGGAAAAGACAACAGGTAAGGACGTAAGTTTCTTCGATAAGATTCTAGGCAAAAAGAAGATCTGTGACGAGTGCGGATCCGAACTCATCTATAAAAAGAATTATGATAGTTATTACTGCCCAGAGTGCAGGACCTTCAAATGAATTCACTTTTCTAACTCCTTGAGTATCCTGAACAGTTCGTCTTCCGGTCTCTCTTTTACTTCCCTACCATTGTAAAATACTCTTCCTTCGCCTTCACGTACTTGCCCTATCACCCTTCCCTTATCATGATCCGCACCCCTCGGAACCGTTGCTAATAGACAACCTGATGAGATAAAATACAGTGGATCAATGTCCAGAACTTCACATATCGCCTCGGTCTCCTCTCTGATATATATCTCCGAATCGATGAAGAAATCGTTACCAGAACACCGGGCCATCTCGTATAGTCCCTGGAATACACCTCCTTCGGTTGGATCATGGAGGGAAGTCGCTTTATGCCTTATCTCTAATGCAGGCTTAACCACACTGATGTCGTTTCTCCATCCAGCGATCTCATCCAATGTTTTTTCATCGACACCTAATTTGAGGAGTTCATCCCTATGATCGTTCACCAAAATCCAGCATCCCTCGATGGCCGCTGGTTTTATCTGCAAGATCTTATCACCTTCTTCAGAACCTGAAGTGTAGACCGGCTCATCGGTTAGCCCCATCATAGTCGTAGATAATAAAGGTCGGTCAATACCTGAAACCGTTTCCGTATGCCCCCCGACTATGGTAACATCCAAATCAGCGGCGGCTACTCTTAGGTCCTCAGAGATCTGTTTTATTACTGCATCACCCATCCCTTCTGGCATCTGTATCGAACACAGAGCCCAACGAGGGGGAGCACCTGTAACTGCTATATCATTAGCGGCTATATTTATCGCTAGCCAGCCGATGTCCACAACTGCTCCAGAGATCGGGTCCGTATGGATAACAAGTTTTGTATCCCCTATATCTAAAACAGCTGCATCTTCACCGAATCTTGGTCCCAAAACCACTGATGGATCTTCGGTTTCTCTTCTGAAAAATAACTCATCCATCAATTCTTGGGACAATTTCGACATGATTTCACATCGATAAAGGTATGGTCTTCATCTCTCTTTTGATCTTTTGAGCCATCTCATCAGCCCCACTTGAAGTGATCGAGAGAAGTGCCTTCCTGTAATTATCTGCGATGCCTTTCCTGTTTCCCTTCCTCTCTTGAAGTTTAGCCATAGAGAAGTAGGCGAGACCTAACGAATATGAAGACCCTAGTTTCTGATATATCGAGATAGCTTTTCCTAGATGAGTTTCCGCTTTATCATCCATATCCATCTTCAGATAGATCTGTCCGAAAAGAGCATGAACATAGCCTTGTTCCTCTTCCTTCCCTAATGAATCAAAGATATCTTTAGCTTTCTCAGCTATCTCGATAGCATCTTCGTACTCTCCTTTTTCTAGATGACACTCACTAAGAGTCAATAAAGCCTGGGCCTTAAGATGCCTGTAACCGAATTTTTCACAGGTTTCTATAGTCTCCTTCAAGAACTTCTCAGCGTTACTCAACTCCCGTATAACCTTATAAAACGAACCGATATCATGCAGTCTGCCAACTCTTTGATAACTTTCATTTATTTTCTTCCAGGAATCAACACCCTTCTTGAAATAATCCAAAGCGGTCTCCCAGTTCCCTCTGCTCTTTTCAACTCTAGCTAGCAAAAAATACGACGAGGTCAACAGCGAATACCTTCCTTTGTGTTCAAGCATAGTTATGGATCTCTCTAAGTATCTTTTTGCCTCATCATAATCACCCTGTTCATTAGAGAGTTGGGCCATTTTAAAGTATATTCTGCCAATTAATGATTCAGTTCTCCCATCTACTTCCTCAAAAAGATATTCCGCTTTTTTATAGTCTTCAAGAGCTTCATTATAATCACCATATCTCGCATTGATATCTCCAAGACCCTCGTGGGCTTTCGCTTTCATCCTTTTATCACTAGCTAAATCCAACAGATTTTCAAACCTTTCTACAGAGTTTTCGTAGTCCTCCTCTATCCTATAACACTCTCCTGCAAAATAATCGATGATCGCTCTGTCCTCCTCAAATATATCCTCGATATCCACTTCATCTAAAACTTGAAGTAAACATCTAGAGTATCCGGAAGATAATATCATTTCACCTTTCTCCTCCAATTCCTTTACCAGCTTTTCAAAATCGCCGACCTTGACCGAATGATAGATAAATTCGATGGATTCCGTCGAGTTTCTAGCCGGTATACCCCCGTAATACTCCAGAGCTCTCTCATGAAGGAATTTTCGATCATTATAACTCATGGTTTCCAATAACCTATCTTTTAAATTTCTAGGGATCAACAATCTCCCTTCTACGGATACTTCCAACAACGGTGTCTGTAATAGGTTCTTCAATGTATATTCGTTGACATGTTCCAGTTCGGTAACTTCGCTCTTTTCTACAGATTCCCTGTAAACAGATATGTATGAGAGGGCTAGTAATTCTTCGGAAGTTAACCTAGTACTCAGTACACTTTCGAGTATATCATATTGAGTATCGGTATCTGCGATCTCAAAATATTCAGATAATCGTCCATAATAATCCATACCTTTCTTAGGTTCTAATTTTATCTCATCTGTAGATATCTCGATATATTCCTCTAAAAATTGCCCTGGAGTTTGAGAGATTATCAATTTTGAGGATGGATGTTTTTCTATGGATTTAGAGAGTTGGGCTATCAGGTCGAGGGTATTACCGTTCCCCGAGATGTCTTCAACCACCATAAGAACCGACACCAGAGAGCGCATATCTTTCTCAAAATTTGTAAGCGCCTCCTGGAGGTCAACTTTTGTAGAAGACTCAAGATAAGAGGATAATTTATGTTGCCCAGTTTTCGATAAAAACTCAGCAAGTCCGTTCAACAGTCTTCTAGGCGTGTGCCAAGATCGCAGTTTGAAATAAAAAAGATTAGTTACCCCTTTTTGCTCCTCTAGAACATTAGTGATCAAGGAGGTTTTACCAATACCAAAATCTCCTTTCAACAATAACATACTAGATTTTGAATTTTCCAACCATCCTTTCAACTCTTCTTTATAACCTGGTTCGAAACCTGGAGGTTTTGCATAATCAACAAGGTACGATACTTTATCTCTTTCTTTTTTACTGCTTGTATACTCCAGTTTTCCATTCTCCAAATTATTCAATATCTCCACAATAGAAAGGTTCATGTGAATGTATTTATTCACATCCTTCACCAAAACCTCTTTTTCCTTGCCGTCTGAAACTAATGTGATCCGGGTATTAGCCATCTCATCCTTCTTTTTTCTCGCTTTTTCAACACCTTTATCGGTCAGGAAATATCCTTTCCTTCTCTGCTTTTTACCTTCCACCCTGGTGGTCTTTTCGTTCAGTATACCATCTTTAACAAGATTCCTAACGGCATAAGAAACCGTATTCTGCTTAGACTCGATGCTTTCAGAGATGCCTTCCTGAGTGACTTCGGGCGGCTGGGGATACCTGTCCTGTTTATCGTAATAATCTAAAAGATGCACTATGACTTTATCTTTAGCTGTGTAGGATTTAATCATGTCGATATTATTTACATATGAGGTTGTATATGAACGTTATTGATATATCAACACTTAGTTTATAAAGGCTTTTTCTTCAGGGGTAAGGTTTATTTTCGAAGCCACGATAGACCATAGGATAATTTGGAGCAAAAAGCGAAAGAGATAGCGGATAAACTAAGGGATGCAGGTGAAGTCCACATAGTTTCACATATCGACGCGGACGGGCTTTCATCTGCTGCAATTGCATACCAAGCATTGGATAGAGAAAACATCGAAGTAAATTATGAATTCATAAAGCAGCTCGAAAAAGAGAAACTAAAAGAGATCAAGAGTAAAGATCACGATTTGATATGGTTCACCGATCTGGGCAGCGGACAGTTGGAGGGGCTTAAAGACGTGAATTGTGTGATCACCGATCATCATGAGCCACAAGGTGAAATAGGTGAAGTGATACGGGAGGAGAGAGGTGATCTGCTCAATTACTCTAACACCTATTCTTACCCAAACATACTAGAACTCAACCCTCATCGATACGGGATCGATGGAGCTTCAGAACTCTGTGGTGCAGGAACTACATATCTTGTTGCGAAAGAGCTTGGTGAAAATACCGACCTCTCCAAGCTTGCCGTTGTAGGTGCAGTAGGCGACCTCCAGGCCTCTAAGAAAGGGAAGTTGATCGGTAAGAACAGAGATATACTTAAAGAAGGTATATCTGAAGGTTGTGTCAGCAAACGCCTAGACGCTAGATTTTATGGGCTGGAAAGTCGGCCCTTGTTCAAGGTACTGCAGTACGCCAACGACCCCGTCCTACCGGGGCTTACTGGTGATGAGGAAGCCTGTATCAATTTTCTTGTAGAATCGGAGATAGACTTGAAAGAGGATGATGAATGGAGAAGATGGGTTCATCTTAGTAAAAGTGAAAAAAGAAAAATACTTTCAGGACTCGGGAGACGACTGTTGAGAAGGGGGTATCCCTCACACTATGTTGACAACATGATCGGAGAAGTCTATACTTTCCCTGACGAAGAGAGCGGTACTATGCTGCATGAAGCAAAAGAATTCTCTACATTATTGAATTCATGTGGTAGATATGGGAAGGGGAAAATCGGTCTGCAAGTTTGTTTAGGAGACAGGGGAGAATCTTTAAAGAAGGCGAAACAACTCCTCAAAGGCCATCAAAAAGTGCTGGTAGAATGTATGAATCACGTAGAATCTACAGGTGGAGTCGAGGAGAGAGAAGTTATCCAGTACTTCCATGGAGGAGATGAGATTCCAGATACCGTCCTAGGTACAGTTGCAGGTATGATATTAGGGTCCGGTGAAGTGGATAGAGAACTCGTCATGATCGCATTCGCTAATTCCAGTGAAAGAGATGGATTAAAAGTTTCATCTAGGGGTACAAAGAGACTGGTCAATAGAGGATTAGATCTTTCAGAGATCATGTCAACAGCATCTAAAAGATTAGGAGGCGAGGGCGGAGGGCACGACATAGCAGCAGGTGCCTACATCCCCAAGGGTTACGAGGAAGAGTTTTTAGAAATGGTGGAAAACAGGATCAAAGAGCAATTGGAATGATCTTTAGACTTCGATTTCCATGCCTAACTTTTCAACCAGATCTTTATATCTGTTTCTGACGGTGACTTCTGTAACATCAGCCACCTCGGCTATCTCTCTCTGCGTCCTTCTTTCGCCGCCTTTTACTGAAGCTATGTAGATGGCGGCAGCGGCTAAACCTGAAGGGCCCTTACCGGATATCAATTCTCTCTCCTCAGCTTCTTCCAGTATTTCCTCTGCTAACGTTTTTATCTTACCACTTAGATTGAGTTCATTGCAGTACCTCTGGATAAACAACTGTGGTTTGGTCGGTTTCAACTGTAGTCCCAACTCCCTACTTAAAAATCTGTAAGTCCTACCTATATCTGTTCTTTTGAACTGGGTGTCTTCGGCAAACTCATCGAGAGTTCTAGGTAGATTCATCTTCCTAGCCGCAGCATAAAGTGAAGCGATAACAACGCTTTTTATACTTCTACCACGGATAAGGTTCTTTTCTACAGCTTCCCGGTATATCCTTGCAGAGGCCTCCATTATATTCCTAGGTAAACCCATCTTAGAAGCTACACGGTTGATCTCTTTTAATGCTGAGACCAGTGATCTTTCTTTAGCACTGGAAACCCTGATCCTCCTCTGCCACTTTCTCAGCCTGTATATCTGAGCTCTATTCTTACTCGGGATAGAGTTACCATAGGAATCTCTATCTGAATAGCTGATATTCGTAGAGAGTCCTTTATCATGCATCATCTCTGACATCGGGGGACCGGCTCTAGCTTTATTACTTTCCTCCTTCATATCAAATGAACGCCAATCTGGACCTTGATCGATATAAGTCTCATCTATAACGAGACCACACTCCTCGCACACTAATTCCCCCCTACCATAGTCCTGAGATAGTTTTCGGCTGCCACACTCGGGGCATTCCGAGATTTTCTCGACCGATGGATGGTCTTTTTTCTTATATTCCATATCTGTTTCCATATATATCACCTATTAATGGGCCTTCAACTTCTGTGATCGAAACAGTGTGATAATAACTCAACTTTTGACAAGGGTTTTGTTTTTTTGACCCATTAACCTAGTAATATAACTTGGTGTTCATACTATATATAACTTTCCCTAATGCTTAAATAAAAATATGTATAACATAGTTATTTAAAATTCTAAATGCAGTCCTCCGTCACTTCTCAGCACGATATTCTTATTGCCACCCAAATTTATATTCACGAAACGTTCCTCATTCACTGATTCCGAATAGATATCGATGATCTCATCAACCTCGATCGAGAGCCTATTAGAAGGAAGTGGACCACTATCTACTCGATGAAGACTCTTAAGGAACATCTCCTTAAGTTCTCTCCCCTCTACCCTCTTATCTTTATCTCCAGGTCCTCCTGTCCTATCTACCCCGCACAACCAAAATTTCCCATCTTCTAAAACTATACCTGCTTTGCCTTCCAATAAAACCTTGAATCCCTCCTTTTCTATATCCTCTAAAAACTCATCGAACAGTTCATCTACTTCATCTTCAGTTAGGTGTTCACCTGTATTTCTGATATCGACGGAGTCTTCCCGATTCCAGTATCTAAAGGTCCAGGGCATATCGTCAAGTTCTTCGTTCAGTATCCTTTTTATCTTCTTTTTATCCATATACATACCTCCATTTGATCATAAATCCCATTCTACTGAATCCCCGGTCTTCTCATATTTGAACACGGTAGTATGAGAGGGGATATCTTTGTCCAGCATATCTTCGACCCACTGCTCGTTTCCAAATGTGTGCATGGGGACAAAAAATCTCGGTTTTGTGGACCTTATAAAATCCAAAGGGCCGGCCCAGCTTTCCAACCTTTCGTCCATGTTTGAAAAGGCGAGGTCTAAATCAGTCTCTTTTAGGATCTTAAGGACATCTTCAAAAACCTTCACATGGTCGGCCTGTTTCGACACACTCCACTCAGGCCAATCCCATTTGGCTAGGTCACCTCCGTAGTATATCGTTTTATTTCGATATCTTATAAGGAAGGCAACACCGGCATCGTTACTTTCGAAGGTCTCTATCGAGATATCGCCCAGGGTGAGGTTTTCTTCAGGCCCTATCATAGTGATATTCGGGGATCTTGTTTTCCCATGCAGCGGGATATCGTCTGAAAGTACAAAATGTGTTCCAGATGCGGTCTTTTCATACATCAAAACATCAGGATTGAAATGATCACTATGGGAGTGTGATGCAAAGATAATAGCCTTCTTTCCCTTCAACTTAGACCTTACTATCTCATCCATGTTTTGACGGGAAAATCGACGGCCTGGATAATCGAAAAGCAGTACTCTATCGTCGAGTTCAACGGTGAAACAGCTGTGGATCATGTACGTGACTGCGACTTTCATCGCCCTTTACAAACCTAAATACATAGATTAATCTTTTGCTTTCGAATTATCTGTTGCTTTCGAACAGACCTAGAACAACGTTTCCTGTTGGAAGTCCAATTCTTCGTATTCATAGGGCTCCAGAACTTCAGGGACATTATCATCCACATCATCTGTTATCAAACGTCTTACTGGATAAGCTTCCATCTCGTTCTGATCGTAAGATTTCAACATTTCAGATATCTCCTCCTTATCTATGTCCCGTTCCAACCACTTCGTCTCATCCTCAAGTATAACAGGCATCCTCTTTTTCTTGTTATGGATCTTAGCTAGTAGAGGGTTGGCCTCGATTGTGATGATGGAAAAGGAGCGCTTTAAGTCGTTCTTGTGTTTCCACTCGTCCCAGATACCCGCGAATGCGAAGGCATCGTTATCTTTCAGTTTGATGTAATAAGGGAAATTCTTACCTCCGACCTCTCTCCATTCGAAGAAACCATCCGCTATCACAAGACATCTCTTATTTTTAATAGATCCCCGGAACGAAGGTCTCTCAAAAATGCTTTCAGCTCGAGCATTGACCGTTTTCAGACGTATATCTTCAGCTCGCCCCGGATCCTTCACCCAATGAGGGATCAAACCCCAGTTGTAAAAACGGAACTTTGAAGGATCATCGGATATCAAAACCGGTAAAGAGGGTGAATCTATAGCTGAAACATGATATATCTTTTCAAAATCTGTCCCGTTCTGGAAAGAGGCATCGAATCGCTCCTCGAGCTCTTCAGGCTCTTTATTTATAGATATATCGAAACACAATTGATATCACCCTTTTATATATGAAACTGTGATTATGGCCAACCCTGCCACCACTCCCAAAACACCCGGCCAGAAGTATGGTCTTTCTTCCTCCGTCACCCCATCAGCCTCGTTGGTGAGTGTAGGTTCATCATCTTCCGTCTCCCCACCGACCACTCCTTGAGTAAACGACATCATAAAGACTCCACCTATTATCAGAAGTAAACCTACAATAAGACCAACAACCTTTAGGTCCATATTCCGTCGTATTGAACTGGGGGTTTTAAATATTTTTCTTTGTCTATCAACTCTATAAAATCAACTGCGCTTCATCAATATATCCATGAAATTGACTAGATGTCTGGCAAGTGAAGGGTTGTTGGTATATCCACATGCCTCGAATCCCGGTGATGCCAATAGGGCTCTTTTACCGTCACTAATAATATCCGTGGCTATCAACCTATCTCTCCTTTCTACATCCACTTTTTTCAGAACCCTCTCACCGGGCGATGTGATGATAGTTAAATCAACCTCTCTATTCAGAAGTGAATTCAACTCACCTTCTAACCTATCCAATATATCTGAAAAAGAAGGCGTAGATATTATAATTTCACTCTCTGTTTTCTTCAGCAACTCTCCGATCTTGTCTAAGACCTTATCCTTTCCATTGATGGTATAGATGACCTGCGGCTCACCTTTCTCGGATAAAACCTCGTAAATCGTATTCAACCTACCAAAAATATCATCCAATTCCCTATTCAACCTACCTTTGACCTCCAATGGTTCTGCGGGTCTGTACACCTTCGGCCTCCCCTTGGTAACGATCACATACCCTTTTTCGTGAAGATCGTCAAGAGCTTTGTAAACCGATGTTCTGGGAAGCTGCGAAGTAGAGGCGATAGTTTCTGCGTCGGCTACACCGTGGGATACGAGAACAGTGTAAGCCCTAGCCTGATAATCCGTTAAACCGAACTTCTTTAAACCTCTGGAGATATAATCATACTCTTCCCTTAGTTCTTCGGGATCTGGTATTTCTTCGACCATTATTAGCGATTACCGCTACAAAATATTTAATACTTTCCGAGTTTACATAACAAAATGATAATCATGGTCATACAGGATTCCTCACTAGATAAAGGTCTTCCAAAGAAGACGTTATCTTTGTGTCCAGAGTGTAAGAAAAAGATAAAAGCTAAAATCGTAAGAGAGGATGGAAAGGCAGTCATGAAGAAGGATTGTCCCGAACACGGTCATTTCGAGAGCGTGATCTGGTCAGATGTCGACATGTATCTAAAGGCTGAAAAATGGGCCTTCGACGGGACCGGTATCGACAACCCAAAGATAACCGATGCTACAAGCTGCCCTGAGAACTGTGGCTTGTGCAATCTCCACAAGAGTCATACCTCACTTGCCAACGTGGATCTAACGAACAGATGTAATATGAACTGTCCGATCTGTTTCGCCAATGCAAACGCGGCCGGTTATGTTTACGAGCCTTCATTCGATAAGATAGTAGATATGCTCCAAAACCTAAGGGATGAGAAACCAGTGCCAACTCCAGCGGTACAGCTCGCTGGGGGAGAACCCACTGTTTACCCAAGATTCTTCGACGTGGTTGAAACGGCTTCTAACATGGGTTTCGCTCAAGTTCAGGTAGCTACCAACGGCGTTAAGCTTGCCCAGAGTGAGGATTATGCCCAGAAGTGTGTCGATGCGGGACTGCATACCGTATATCTTCAATTCGACGGGTTGGACGAGGATATATACAGGCAGGCTAGAGGCAGGGAGATGATGGAAATCAAGAACAAGGTCATCGAGAACTGTAGAAAAACGAAACCCAAGCCGCTTGCAACCGTACTGGTCCCGACCATGTTAAAAGGAGTGAACGACGATCAAGTTGGGGACATAATGGACTACGCCATCGAGAACAGAGACGTGATCAGGGGTGTGAACTTCCAGCCAGTAGCTTTCACCGGTAGGATAGAGAAGGAAAAGAGGAAGAAACAGAGATATACCCTTTCCGATATGGCCATAGATCTGGAGAAGGAAACCGATTATCTGAGCAGAGACGACTTCTATCCTGTCCCCTTCGTGACGCCTATCTCACAGCTTATCTCGATAGTGAAAGGTGAGCCGCAGGTCGCCTTCACATCACACCCCCACTGCGGTCTAGCATCCTACCTGGTCATAGGTGATGATGGAGATATAAAACCGATAACAAAATTCGCAGACGTAGAAGGTCTTATCGGAGCTATGCATGAAAAAGCAGGAGAATGGAACAACACACTCCACAAGGCCCTGTTCAAGGTCGGCGGCAAAGTCGGAAAACTCAAGAGTGATAAGGGGAAGAAGAAAACACTAGTCAAAAAATTCCAGAAATTGTTCGGGAATTACATAAAAGATGAAGAATTGCCCGGAGGGATGACACTGGGCGAGATGATGACCAGTATAATATCCCAAGGTGACAAGGCCGCCGTAGGTGACTTCTCCTGGCGGACCATGTTCGTCGGAGGTATGCACTTCCAGGACCTTTACAACTACGATATCGAAAGGGTGAAGAGATGCGTAATACATTATGCTACCCCTGACGATCGGATAATCCCGTTCTGCGCCTACAACGGAGGTCCCACCTACAGAGAGGAAGTAGAGAAGGAATTCTCCGTACCGCTTGATGAGTGGAGGAAGAGAAATGAAGCCTGATGTTAACGATGAGAAGTGCATGAGATGTGGTGCCTGTGTTGGTACGTGCCCGGTGAATGCTATATTCCTTAAGGAATTCACCCTTAAAATAAATGACGATTGTACCGAATGCGGCCTGTGTATGAAAGTCTGCCCGGTCGATGCACTCGATATGAATATGAATGTGAGGGGGGAGTAATATGGATGTACAGGAAGGAGAAGTTTTGAATTATGATATCGTGGTCGTAGGTGGTGGGCCGGCAGGTAATACAGCTGCACGTTTTGCAGCTAGGGAAGGTGCTGATGTTTTGGTCTTGGAAAAAAGACAGGAGATCGGTTCTCCGGTACGATGTGCTGAAGGAGTGTCACTTTCTTGGTTAGAAGAGCTGGAGATAGAGAATATAGAAAGCTGTACCAGCAGGACCATGAAGGGAGCGATACTTTACTCACCTGCGGGAAACGAGTTAAAGATAACTGAAAAAATGGCCGGTGACGAAGTCGGGGTGGTTTTAGAAAGAGACCTCTTCGATAAAGAGATGGCAAGGTTGGCCGGTAAAGAAGGAGCTGATTTCATGGTAAAAACCTCTGCTGTTGGTCTTATCATAGAAGAGGGAGTCGTTAAAGGTGTCGAAGCTAGGAGTATGGGGAAGAAATTTGAAGTAAGAGCTGATCTGGTCATCGGCGCTGACGGGTTCGAATCTCAAGTCGGACGGTGGGCCGGAATCTATGATTCCTTAAAACCAAAAGATATCATGACATGTTTCCAATACCGTATGACAGGGATCACCATGAACCCAGATTATACCCATTTTTATATGGGTTCCGACGCACCCGGAGGATACGTATGGGTTTTCCCGAAAGGAGAAAACATGGCGAATGTAGGATTGGGCATCCAGCTCAGTAGGGTAGAAGGTGAAAAAACTCCGAAGGATTATCTAGACGATTTCTTAGAAACTCATGAGCATTACAGCAACGGTGAAGCGGTCGACATGGTCGCTGGTGCGGTAGCCGTCACACATCCAACCGAGAAAGTGACTGCCCCAGGTATAATATTGGTGGGAGATGCAGCTAGAGTAGTCGATCCTATGACCGGAGGGGGTATCGTCAATAGTCTTAAACAAGGAAAGATAGCAGGAGAGTTCGCAGCTGAAGCTGTCAAGAAGGGAAGAGTCGATGAGGAATACATGGACAAGTATGAGGAACGTTGGAGGGATAAATTAGAAAATAAACTCTGGCGGAATTACATGGCAAAAGAGACCGCTACAAACCTCGATGACGAAACCTTCGATAAGATCATAGACGCGTTGTCCGAGTTCGATTTGGAAACCGTGACCATCGGTGCTATATTAGAGGGCGTTAAAAAGAAGTATCCAGAACTCGTGGAAGAGTTCCAGGATATGATATGAAACGGCAAAATTTTAGAAGTTTTATCTGTCACGGCAGAGAAAAGAGATGTTTTAAAATCAGAGGTATAACCTTACCCATATGCGCTAGATGTACGGGTTTCTATTCCGGAGTCGTATTAGGTGTGGGTTCTGGGAAGATCTTTGACCAGTTCATCGGACTAACTGCTATTCATCTCTTCCTTTTGACCATAGTAGTCATGATCCCTTTCACGCTGGATGGGACCTTACAGGGATTGACTTCTTGGGAAAGTGATAACTGGTTGCGTTTTGGTACCGGTATCCTATTAGGCTTTTTTATCGGCCTAGATATATGGTGGATGCTTTTCATCGGTATTTGAATTTCTTCCTTGCGTAGTTGTATTTATTTATCACAGAAAGATATTATTAGACCTCTTTACATATGAAATATAGATGAGTTTCGTAGAGATACGGGATCTAGAAAAGAGGTTCGGCAGGGTCAAAGCAGTTTCCGGACTGAGTTTTGATGTTGAAAAAGGGGAAATATACGGATTCCTGGGTCCTAACGGAGCTGGAAAAACCACCACCATCAGGATTTTAGTGGGTTTGATCGAAGCTGACAAAGGAACGGTCCAAATAGATGTACCTGGAAGTGGAATAGCTGTTCGCCAGCATATAGGTTACCTTCCCGAACGGGTGTCATTTTACGGAAATCTCAGTGTGGAAGAGAACCTTCAGTTTTTTTGTGAAATGAAAGGATGTTCTAAAGATATCATCGAGGAATTATTGAAAGATTTTGAACTAGAGGACCAGCGGGAGAAAAAATGCAAGCATCTTTCTAAAGGTATGGCACAGCGTTTAGGCATTGCACAGACTTTGATAGGAAACCCTGATCTCCTGATACTTGACGAACCAACAGCCGGTCTCGATCCGAATATTCGAAGATGGGTAAAGAATAAAATCCTGTCACTCAAAGATACTGGAAAGACCATATTACTTTCCAGTCATGTACTAGCCGAGGTACAGGAACTATGTGATCGTGTAGGTATATTAAAGGACGGAGAGATGCTGGCCGAGGATGACATAGAGTCACTTGGGAGTAAACTAACTTTGAAAGAGAGATTAGAACTGCAGGTAGAGCCCCTGGGTAAGGCTTTGAGATCCGTGGAAAAGCTCGATTATGTCGACCGTGCTAGACTGTTCAAGGGTAGATTGGTCCTGTACTGCAGTGGAGATAGGAAAATGGACGTTATAAAGAAGTTGGTGGAGGGCGAATTTGATATCACTGATTTCCATGTCAAGAAGCCCGACCTTGAAGAAGTATTCGTCAGATTGACTGGAGGGGGTGGGGTATGAAGCTCATCGAGAGTTTGAAACTCTTCTATTCCATAGACATGTGGAAAAGGATCATATCTATATCTAAAAAGGAGATCAAGTACAATTTCAGGAACCGCTGGGTGCTCTTCTTAACATTACTTTTCCTCGCCTTTTCGGTACTCGTATCTTATTTTGGTACTTCTGTACAAGCGATAGACGATTGGATGGGGCTTCAGGATACCGTGGCCTACATGGCGACATATATCGAATACATGGTTCCCATACTCGCTGTTATACTGGGTTATTCTACCATATCTCGAGAGTGCGAAGACGGATCTATGGAACTACTACTGTCATATCCAGTAGATAGGGGAGAAGTGTTAGCCGGTAAGTTCCTGGGACTGTGGGCGGTCCTATCACTATCCGTTGTTATAGGTTTGGGAACAGGTGGTGTGGTTATCAGTTTAATGGTCGAGGACGCGGTCTTCGCTGAATATTATCTGTTCATATTATCATCTGTTATATTAGGAGGTGTGTATATCTCTATCAGTATGATGTTTTCGGTGATTTTCGAAGATAGTTCATCTGCCATGTCGGGGTCTATATTTACTCTGTTTTTCTTCACATTTATCTGGCTTTTCAGTATGTATGCACTCGCCGAGGTAACCTTTGGCTGGGAGAGTTTAGAAGCGGGTCGTCCTCCCCAATGGTATTTCATATTACAATTATTCAATCCAGTCATGCTATGGTATACTTTACTAGCTTTGAACATCGCACCCATGAGGGAATGGGCCCTGGAGTTCGGTGGAAAAGAACCGGAGATACACCCTTATGATACCTGGGTTATGATAATATTACTCCTAATCTGGATCGCAGTGCCTCTTTTGATAGCTGAGAAATTTTTCAGAAAAAGGGAAGTCGATTGAAAAGTATTATATTGTTAAGATATGATACTCCTTTCATGGTCAAGGGAATCAATCACAAGATAAGGGAAACTCTTCATAAAGAACTAGGTGAACTGGGTGAGAATATATTCGAAGAACAATGCAAAAATATAGGCACGATACCATCGGAATTGACCGTTGATGAACTAGATGATCTAGCCGAGCGGATCTTCGACAGTGTGCGGTTTTTCACAGGTATGGAGAAAGCGGAGGCAATCAAAGGCGCCATCAGAAAGTATAAACTGGTAGATAAATTGAACAGACTTGACGACGTCGGGAAATCTATGGTCAGGTTGAAAAAAGAGTACGAACTGCTCATGGACCTAGGGAGTGTTTCGGAAAAGTTAGGCGAGATGGAAGAAGGAGTCGATTATTTTGGGAGAGCTAAAGAAGTAGCAGAGGAGATCGAGAAAAATGAACTCATCATAGATTCCTTGAACGAACTAATGAGGGCTTATACTCAAAAAGGGGATATAGTAGAAGCGGAAAGAGTGAGCGATAGATGTCTCAATTTAGCTGAAAAAATTCATTATGAAACCGGTAAGGCAGAATGTCTAAGAGATACGGCGATAATCCATTGGCGCAAAGGGGAGTTTCAGGAGGCTGCTAAAAAACTCCTACATTCGCTAAGGATATTCGATAGGAACGATGAAAAAGATAAGATAGCACAGGTGTACAAGAACCTCGGAGACGTATACGGTGAGAAGGAGGAATATGAAACTAGTATCCAGTATTATGATAAGAGTTTATCGCTTTATCAGGAGGAGGGGCACGAGTACCAAAGGACTAACATCCTGATGAATAAAGGTGTGATATACTCACTGCAAAAAGATTGGGGGAAGGCTGCAGAATTCTATGAAAAAACCCAAAGGGTCGCTGAAGAGAATCAATTCCCCAATTCCCAGGCGTGGGCACTTTTCAACTTAGGCGAGTCATACACGTATCTAGAAAAATTCGAGGCTGCTGAAGAAGCTTTGAAAGAATCGTTAGACCTCTTGAAGGATCAACACGATCCAGTTGGAGAAGCAGGGGTAGAGATGAAATACGGCCAGCTCTTAAGGAAAAAAGGTGAGTTCAAAGAGTCTGAAGAACATTTACAGTTCGCCGTTGACTGTTTAAGGCAACTGAATATACAGCGGTATCTCGCAGATGCGATCGCGGAACTGGGTAAGGTTAAACCCGAATTGGGTAAATACGAAGAAGCTGTCGAATTGATGGAAGAATCCATAGAGATCTATGATACATTGGGATTGGTAGATAGAAAGGAAAACGTAGAAGAGGATTTAGCCGAAGTGACCAAATCATTAAAATAGTTTAAGCTTATGAACGGTATGGTAATATGGCTAAACCTTCAAATTTATTGAACGCTTCACTCGGAGATAAGGTAGAGATACTTCTGAAAGATGGGAGGGAATTAACCGGAACCTTGATCGGTTTCGATGATCACATGAACCTGGTTCTAGAAGATACTGAAGAACAAACTCAAGAAAGAAAAAGAAGGATAGGTACAATCGTTTTGAGAGGTAACAACGTAGTTACACTCAACCCAGAGTAAATGCTATCAATCTGTATACTCTTCTATATCCTCGTCAGTAGGTTGTTTTTCGTACTTATTCAAGTAATCTGGAGGGATCTCTTTTGCTATGTAGACTTCCTTTCCGGCCTTCATTATAGTTTCACCTTCTTCCAGCGCTTTTTCAGCATCGACTTCCAGGATAACAGGGTTATCCGTTCTAACTGCACCTGCTTCTACCGCTGACTCGTAAGTTCCACTAAGATGAACATAGGTCCTATCCGAAGGTTTCACACCACTTTCCAGCAGAAGTTCAGCTTCCTTAGAGGTTGTAGGTAAAAATATCTTATCCGGTATCCCTTCGCTGGGTAAATCTAGATCGATATCGATCGAATGGCCATAGGTTGCCCTTAAGTGTTCGTTTTCGATCTGGTATCTATCTTTAGGGTCCGTAGCTACTAAGGCCCTTATATGATATTCCCTAAGCCAGTGGAATCTCTTTTGTCTGTTCCTTAGAGCTTTAACATAATGTTGTACATCCACCCAGCCCCTTTTATCCATATCTAGACCGTATTTATCGGGAAAATGACGTAGTATACCTGCAGTTGTTTTACCGAGATTTTCGATCTCCTCGTCACTCATTATAAATTTCCCTCTCACACCACATTCAGAACATTCCTCTCCTTTGTAATACCCGTGCTCTTCGCATTCTCTAATCATCCGTACCACGAAATCTCATAAAGAGGCTTAGAATAAATGTTTTGCTGTTGCTAAGATTTATCCGAAGCTAAATATACAACCTTGAGCTTTAAAGGAATAGTGTTAGATATGTCAGTAGAGAATTCACGTCTATCAGGATTTCATAAAAAGAACTTTCAGGAACGGGTCGAAGAGATAGCAGGACTAGTTGGGTTGGAAGAAGAAGAAGTTTCAAGTCTGGTTGAAAGCGGACTGACAATCGAAAGTGCAAGACGGATGATCGAAAACGTTGTAGGGACTTTTGAACTACCGGTTGGAGTCGCCACTAACTTCACAGTGAATGGGAGAGATCACTTGGTACCCATGGTCATCGAGGAATCATCTGTTGTTGCCGCGGCATCGAAGGCAGCCAAGTTAGCTCGTTCGACCGGTGGATTTCACGCTTCTACCACAGATCCCGTCATGATCAGCCAGATACAGGTTACTAGAGTTTCTGACCCATGGAACGCTAAGACGAAAGTTCTCGAGAAAAAAGATGAGATCATGCAGTTAGCTGACGAGCAGGACCCTGTCTTGGTCGAACATGGTGGTGGGTGTAGAGATGTTAGATGTAGGGTTGTGGATAGTAGATACGGAAGTTACTTGATCGTTCATCTATTGGTAGATTGTCGGGATGCCATGGGAGCTAACGCCGTGAACACCATGGCTGAGGCGGTAGCTCCGCTGGTTGAAGATGTTACAGGTGGTACAGTTTGTTTACGTATATTATCTAACTTGGCAAAGTACAGATTGGCTCGAGCTAGGGTGAAATATTCTAAGGAGGATATCGGTGAAGATGCTGTAGAAGGTGTGCTGCAGGCTTTCGAGTTCGCCCGTGTAGATCCTTTTAGGTGTGCGACACACAACAAAGGCGTGATGAACGGTGTTACCGCCGTGGTGAGTGCCACCGGTAACGATACTCGTGCTGTTGAAGCAGGGGCACATTCATACGCTGCGATGGGCGGTTACTCGCCGTTGACGGTGTGGGAGAAGAACGACGACGGTGATCTGGTCGGCAGTATCGAGATACCTGTACCCGTAGGTTTGATCGGTGGTGCTACCTCGTCTCATGATGTCGCTAAAGTTAATTTAAAGATACTCGGAGTCGATAGTGCGCAGGAGTTAGGTGAGGTCATGGCAAGCGTCGGGTTGGCTCAGAACTTCGCAGCTTTACGGGCGTTGAGTACAGAAGGGATCCAGAAAGGACATATGAAACTTCATGCGCAGAACGTTGCTATCGCTGCCGGTGCTGGTGAGGAGATCGTTGAAGAGGTCGCTGCTAAGATGGTGGACGAAGGTAAGGTCAGAGCTGATCGTGCAAGAGAGATAATCAAAGAGTTAGAAAAGTAGCTAAAAAAGTTGGGGGTCAGCAGAGAGATCTATCCCAAAATTCGTTTTTGAAATAAGATATAGCCTCTATATATATGATATCTGGAAAGAGAGAAATACCCATGCTATTCACTAGAGCTTTTCTATGTTCCCTGAGAAAAATTTTTATAATGATATTCGACTCAAGCTAGACAAGGTGAACAAATGTTTGAGTCAATGTGTCTATGTGGTGTTGCCATCATAATAATAATAGTTCATATTGTATTAGCCGTTTGGGTATACAGAGACGCGGAGAAGAGAGGGGAAGAACCAGTACTATGGTTGATAGTATTTTTAGTCGCTGGGATAATCGGTTTGATTATATGGTTGATAGTAAGACCAACAAATTATTACTCTAGCGATTTCAAGAGTGATAACCCTTATAGAGATGATGAACTATATTAGTTTTCATCCTGTATGGATTCATTCTATTCTCTATCGTTAGCTGGATATCATAGCAATCTACCTGCAAGAGCAGGAGAGATGAACGTACTTATCAGAACAAGAACCCATACTCTTCCTTCAAATATATTGTAATCCATAAATAGCGTACTCCACGAGTGACCCATCACGTAATGACCGAAGAGGAATTCGAAAGATATTGTTAAAATTAACCACATAGTTCCGATGATCCAAAGGTCTTGAGTGGAGTAATCTATATTGATGTATTTGAGGAACAGATAAGCTACAGTAAAGATGATCAAACTGAGGGTTATGGAACTTATCACATGTCCAGCATGATCTCCTAGATAAGGAGAGAAAACACCTTCTCTAAGGCCAGCGTTTATTATGGCCATGAACACCAGTAAGATCCATACTCCCATGGAATATAGATATAATCTTTGACTCATATCTAAACAGTAAGATTATTTGCATAAATAAGTTATCTTTTCATCTAGTGGTTTTTTTTGAACGACTTATGGTACAATATAGTCAACGTCATGATAACTGCTGTTATCCAGTAATATATACTACGATCTACTTTTTTGGAAGACCATAGAAATCGTTCACAAGTATAAACCAAAAATATACCAGCTACTCCTATAAATTACCCTGATAGTTACTCGTTTTCGATAGCGTCCAAGCAGATAGCTATCGATAAAAGTAGTCTTCTATCAAGAGCGAAGTTTCTATCTTCAGATACATCTAGATCGTAAACATCCCTGACGAAGGTGAATTTCTCCTTATAATCTCCGACCTTTTTATCCCCTAGATATATCTTGTATTTATAGGGAAGAAAACTCATTACATATCTTCTGATGAAGGCTTTAAACCATGAATCTTCTTTCACCTTTCCTATCAAGTTTCTATTCGGGTCCAGTATATCCCATTCGTCCTTGATCATCGATTTAAAACCCTTCCTTTTCAAAAATCCTACACTCTGTCCAGTTTTGGAATCGATCACCTGGAAAGTCCCACTGAAATCAACGATGTTCTCCTGTTTGATCCTGAATAGTTCCTCGTTCATATCCTTTGTTTTATAGATCCTTATATCTTCTTTCAACTTGAAAACTTTCTGTTTACAGAACCCAATTAGGTTCCCCACTCCATCATTGATAAAATATTTATTGCCGATAGACAGTACCTTCTGTCGTATCTGAAACTTATGTTGTCTCAACCTATTTGGTAATGGTGGAAGATTTTGCGGTCTCATAGCCATTTAAATCAACTTCTGAACATTATATAGTGTTAAGTATAAATAATCTTTGAAACTAAATCCTTACAGAGAAATGCGCTACCCTTTCGATCTCACTTGTACATTTCAACGATGTAAAAGATGTTCTTGACAGTAAATAAATCTGATATGGATCATTTTGATTTCACAAACTATTTATCGGACTTATATAAGTTCCTACAACCATGTTCAAGAAGACTAGGAACGAAGATGTATATACTGACATCGGTAAAAAGTTGAAGATGACCATGTCTTCAATCTCCGAGGGTAATACCGAAGGTGTGCTGTGGTCTTACGATGAAAAGACCTATTTTATCTGGGATAAGGGTAATATCGTACTATATATATTCGGGGAGAAGTCAACACGCCAGGAAGATCTACACGAGTTTTTCGAAGATGAGATAAAAAGAGATGCCAGTAAAGAGGGTTTCTCATACTTTAAAGTGAACGATCGTACTGGATTATCACTGGAGTCGATAAAATCTATCTTTGGAAATGGAAAAGTCCTTGAGAAGTACTTTTACGAGTACAGAGGAGGAGATGTATTCGATTTTAGTAGCGATCTAGATGTTAAAGTCATAGATATCGACGAACAGTTCCTTACGAACACAGACCTTTTGAATCTAGATAAGGTGGTAAACGAGGTAAAGTGGATGTGGCCTTCCTTTGAAAGATTCTTTGAAAAAGGCTTCGGTAAAGCTGCGGTCTTTAACGAAAGCATAGTTTGCTGGTGTACCGCTGAATATGTTAGTGAAAATATGTGCGGTATCGGTATCGAGACTTTAGAGGATTTTAGAAGGGAAGGGATCGCAACTGTGACGGCTGTGGAATTCATCCGAGACTGTTTGGACAACGATATGATCCCTTTCTGGGATTGTAGTGCCGATAACACGGCTTCGGTAGGATTAGCTGAGAAGCTAGGTTTTGATAAGATCGATGAGAGCAGGGTGCTGTTAGGGAAATTTTAAGTGTATTTACGCTAATTTTTTAGCACCTTGGTATACTCTTTCGACATTTAAAACAGCAGCTGCGTGTCCAGGAAATTTAGAGTCGAGCCAATATTTCATTTCCTCGTAGATTTCTCCGGCGGTATGGTAGGTCACAGTACCTTTTATCTGGAAGGATTCATGATCCTCTGTGATAAAAAGTATCGAACCGTGACTGCCGCTCTTTATATTTGATCTTGTCTTATCAAAATAGTTATCAGCGATCACGAACTGTCCTTCATTCCGCGTTCTTATACAGCTTACGTAGATGGCGTTGGGTTCTCCGTTTTCATTAACTGTTGTGAAAACTGCAGGTCCTTCACGCTTATCCCATTTTTGAATTACTTCTTCTGGTAAGTCTGTCATATAATTTACCCTCTTGGTGAAGATAGTATGAGGTTCATAAATATTTTTATCATTTGGATCAAAAACATTTGGGGGTTTGAAACAATAGGGAGGAAGGTCCCTTAAATATCTAATTCTAATCAAGAACTACATACTGATATCGATTCAAAATCTATTTATAATCTTTTAAATTAATACCCTATTGTGATATCATGACAAAACTCAGTATCAAAGATCTAACGGATTACACTTTTTTATCGAATCCAAATTATTCCCCCGATGGAAAACACGTCTGTTTTTCTCATCACGAGATGGACGAGAAAGAAAATGAGTACGTATCTACACTTTGGATCTTGGTTGATGAAACGAATAAAATCTATAAGCTGACCAACAGTGGGAAGGACTCAGATTATGTTTGGTTGAACGAAGAAGAGATACTGTTCACATCCGGAAGGGATATGGGAGTAGATGAAGAGGAAGATGAGGAAGAAAAAGATGAAGAGGACGAGGAAGAGACCAAATTCTTTAAGATCAACATCCATGGTGGCGAAGCCGAGCATCTGTTCACAATCGATAAGAAAGTGGGTGGTTTAGAAAGGTCCGAGAGCGGTATCTTCGCGACGGTTTGGGAGACAGTCGGGGAAAAAGAAGACGAGGAAGTCGATGAAGAGGAAGAAGAGGAGTTGAAAGAGGGAAAAGACTACCACGAACTCGACGAGATACCCTTCTGGTCTAACGAGAGAGGTTTCAGCAATAAGAAACGTCTGCATCTGTACGAGGTTGACCTAGATACGGGAAAGATCGACTTGATCGTTGGGGGGTACAAGAACGTGACGTATTTTGATGTTCAGGATGGTAGGATCTGCCTGGTGGTGAACGAGTACGAAGATATGATGGAAGTTGAAAACTATCTCTATGAATTTGACCTCGGCAGCGGTGAATTGGAAAAGCTCACTGAAGAAGTCCTCCGTATCGATAGAGCGATGTATATAAACGGGGATATATTGTTCGAAGCTACAGACATGGAGAGGATGGGCATCAATACCAACCGTGAGTTCTATCTTTATCAACGTGGAGAAGATAAGTATGAAATATTGACCGACATGGACCGGTCACTCGGGAACAGTTTGTTGACCGATGTGCGTTACGGCGGAGGGAAAATGGTCAGAGTCGAGGGGGACGAGTACTATTTCTTGATAACCGAAGGTTACAACGTCGGATTATACAAGTTCACTACCGAAGACGGAGTGGAACTAGTAGTTGAGAATGAGGGAGCGATAGACTCCTTTGATGTTCATGACGGTGAGTTCGTTTATGTTGGACTGCGTGAACAGCATCCCCAGGAACTCTACCTTTTTGATGGGGACGAAAAAAGATTGACAGATTTCAACGACATGGATATCGAGGTGTCTAAGCCCGAATACTTTGAAGTTGAATCCAACGGGCGAGAGATAGATGCGTGGGTTATGAAACCGGTAGATTTTGAAGAAGGAGTTGAATATCCCACGATCTTAGAGATCCACGGCTGCCCTAAATGCGTTTACGGTACCGTTCACTTCCACGAGATGCAGTTGCTTGCCAGCGAGGGGTATGTGGTAGTGTTCAGCAACCCTTCCGGAAGCTCGGCGAATGGAGACGACTTCGCAGATATCATGGGTGTATACGGAGGGCCGGATTATGATGATCTCATGAACGTTATGGATACGGCTATAGACCGGTACGATTTCATCGACGAAGATAAGCTCGGGGTAACTGGCGGTTCATACGGAGGTTACATGACCAACTGGGTCATAGGTCATACTGACAGGTTTGATGGCGCTGTTTCCTTCAGAAGTATAAGCAACTGGATCTCAAAATTCGCAACTACCGATATCGGATATTATTTCGTTGAAGACCAGATCTTGTCAAATCCGTGGGAAGATGTTGATAAGCTGTGGGATCGGTCACCGATGAAGTACGCCGACAAAGTCACAACTCCGACCATGTTCATAACCTCGAGAAAAGATTACAGGTGCTGGGAAGCTGAAGCGATACAGATGTTTACCTCTTTGAAATATCACGGAGTAGATTCTAAGCTCGTTCTATTCGAGGATGAGAACCATAATCTATCTAGGGAAGGAAAACCTAAACAGAGGATGAAACGGCTGGAGGAGATGCTCGACTGGTTCGACGAATACGTTAAGTGAAATCCCCTTCAACAGAGGTTTGTTTTCGAAGACATCATCCGTCTTCATCTCCAAATAAAGCTCGTTTTAATCCAACACTCCCTTTCTTTTCTAAGTTCTCTTTGTATTTCTCTGGAAATTTTTCCAATTTCGTAATACGCCAATGTATCAAACGGTTCTTTGGAATGAGGTGATTTAGTAATCTATCTCCCAAACTCATGAAAATACTATTTGAGATATTCTCTTTATGAAGGACTGAAAACAAGTGTTTAGTTATTAGTTTCTCTTCCCAACTAGAAAGAGTTACTTTTTCTGTTTTTCCTATATAACTGCTGTTCGGAAGGTAATGATCTTCAAGCATCTCTTCGGAGTGATCAAGGTCCAGGTAATTCACGATGTTTTCAACTGCGATCGAGCGGTTACCTTTTAAATCCTCAAATTGTAGTCTCAATCCATCATGTTCATCGATTATATGGTTTATCTTATTATATCCATGAGCATTTTGTACCGTATTGAATATCGCGAATGCTTCTCTCGATAACAACCGCTTTCGCCACTCTGCCCCAGACATATTGATAGCAGAATTCAATACATCTGTGAAATTACGTTGAATTGCGATAAATTTTATTTCGTTATAACGGTTTTTCACCCTGTTCATAAACATATCCATCAGTTCGGGATTCCTGTAGAAAGCTGGGTCTAATTTAGTGGTCCAATAGGCTGCACCTTTTTTCTTTGCATAGTTGTCCATCAGCTCCAGGAAGAATTCGATGAAATCTTTAGGTCGGTTTTGGTAAAAGTAGTCTTTTTCGCCTTCTACAAGTTTGAAGTAATCCCCGGTGGAATAGAGTTCTAAAAATCGGATGAATTGGTCATCGTCTTGAAAATCATCCCAATGTTGGAAATTTTCACAGATATAACTCTCCTTTATGCCCCAGTGAGCTTTATGTTGGGCACCGACTATCTCTTCATGGTAACATAGTATATTTTCAAGCCACGTTGTACCGTTCCGAGCCAAACCAAGACCGAATATTGGAGTTGCCATAAACAGATACCTCATCATTTTGAGTTATTTTATGAAAGATCTTTAGATTGTAAACGGATGCTTTTACAGGTTCTTTTATCTACATCATACTAATTCAAGGTTTTGATAATGCCTTATTATTGAAACATGCAACCCGACGGATGTTCTCAGTGGGTATGAGAACTACCCTTATGACTTTTTTGCAATGGTGTTAGGTAGTGAAGTTCTCCATCCTCTGTAGTAGAATTTCATACACTTCTAAAATAAATTAGCATTTTAGTATTTATTCTAAACCTTTAAATAACATTTTCTATTCCTATAAAATGGGTAAAATAAGATGTCAGATAGACATGTATATGGAGGTGTATTCAAAGCTAGATTTGAATACGTGAAGAAGATGCACGGAGAATACGGCTTTCAAGATTTGATAGAGACTATGATTGATAATGGCTACTCTGGTCCAAAAGATTCTGAGGGGTTCAAGACCGCTCAGAAGTATCCACTCGAATATCTTCTGATATTTCTAGAAACATTTTATGATACACATAGTGAAAGAGAGTTCAATAGGATGAATAGAGAGGTCGCCAAGAAAAAAGGTGTGGTCGGATTTTTACTGAGATGGGCAGGAAATCCAGAGCTGGCAGTAAATAAGGCCGGCAAGTACTGGACTAAATTCTTCGATTTTGGGAGACTAGAAGGAGAGATGATGGAGGATAAAAAGGCTAGGATCAATGGTTATGATGTTTCACCTACTCCTTTATTCTGCAAAGAACTCAATCTATATTTCGTGGGAGCATTAGAAAGTACTGGCGCAGACGGTATATCTATCGAGCATTCAAGTTGTGTCCATGAGGGCGATGACCACTGCTGCTGGGATATAACCTGGTCATGATATTTTAATATGAAAATGAGTTCGACTTTGCCTTTGTACACATGATCCCATATTCCTTTCAAAATTTAAGACCGAATATCAGAGGTTGTTGAATAAAGTTTGAAATTCAGTATCCT
>JAWOGF010000088.1:0-36576 GCA_046497075.1 Candidatus Saliniplasma sp. | reverse complement strand
TTCAAATCCCGGCCGGGGCGCTTCTTCATTTTCTTTTAAAGGGATTTGTTTCACGAGTTAATTATTCTATAATTAACGAGCGTGAAGAATATGAACTGTTGTGAATATTCTTTACTGAATCCCGGCCGGGGCGCTTCTTCATTTTCTTTTAAAGGGATTTGTTTCACGAGTTAATTATTCTATAATTAACGAGCGTGAAGAATATGAACTGTTGTGAATATTCTTTACTGAATCCCGGCCGGGGCGCTTCTTTAACTTTCATATATATTCTTGATCAAGTAAGCAATATAATTCCCTTTATCGCCACAACGTCTGACGTTTCTTCTCCTCGACTAAACCTAGTCGTCAATATCTTCCTCTATAGCGGATAGGTTCTACCTAGATCCAGCTGACACAGTTTATAAAGCTCTCTCGACTTCCTTCATCTCTTCTCTTATGCGCTGTTCGACTTGTTCTTCATCACCGAAATCAAGGTCAGGTCTTTCCTTTTCAAATATATCTAGAAATTCATGAGGGGTGTGATGATGTATAACATCCTCAATCTTGGACTTGTATATGGAAGCGAGGAAATGATGATCCTTCACCAGGTCTGCTAAAGATCTTTTTCCTCTAGCCCATTCGTCGAATTTGTGTTGGCTAATCAGCTTTACATATTTGTGTAACTTTTTTTCTTCGTCTGACATAGCGTCTTACTTTAGTTTTTGAACTATTTAATTTTTTCGATTGTTTTGGGGTGGGTAATTATGGCATATTTTAACAATATACGTAATTATAAAAATTCAATTTGTTTACTGGCCAAATCATCAACCTAAAATATAACCTTGGCATTTTACTACATTTTGGTTGAATACAACGTCAAAATTTTTAATAATTATGTCAGACATATTTCAATTATTTGCTCATTAGTTATGAGCAAAATGAATAAGAACATGATTACCAATAGCACTACTACTAATTTTTTGATAGGTCAAATGAAACAGAACCTTTTTGAGTTGAAGATTCAATGAAAAATAATTTTTACAAGTACACGTTCATAGTCAAACAGAATAAAGATGAAAAAAGAACTTCAAAAGAAAGTTAAAGAAGCTCTGGAAAATGTTGAAATCGATTTGGATTTGACCTCAGAGTCTATGCTCAATGAGGAGTTAAAAATGTTGGCAGACGATATAGAGAATGCCGACAAATCATATATCCTATCTTTAGATGAATATAAACTGTACTTGAAATTCTCAAATCTTTTTATGGATGAGGACCCGAATCGATCTAAAATATTCGCTAAGAAATCACTCAGATTAGAAAAATCGTATGAGGGTTTTGTTCTGAAAGGTAATGCAGAGTATAAACTAGGGGATTTTAAAGGAGCAGTGGGGTCATACAGTGATGCTTTGGACTATAAAAAAGAAAAACTGGCGCATCACTACAAGGCCAAAGCCTTGATGAATAGGGGGAAGGACGAAAGGGCCCTTGAATCCTTATCTAAAGCGTGGGAAGAAGAACAAGATCCTGATATCATGGGATTATATGCTGATGCTTTGGTAGATCTAGGTAGGGTAGATGAGGCAAAGAAATATTATGATAGAGCTGAAAAGATAGAGGGAACCGAATACAAGAATAAGAAAGTAGATGAGATATTAGAGTCAGCTAAAGAAAAATCTCTGCCTAAACATTTTGATAGGATCATTGCCTTGGATCGAAACTGCATAGAAGCTTGGTTGGGTAAAGCTGATCGCTTATGGAACCTAGGTGAGAAAGACGAAGCAGTAGAGGTTTTAGAAGAGGCAGTTGAAAAAATCGATGACGAGACCATCTCAAAAAAACTTGAATACTATCGCACCAACATAACTGATACGGTAAGATGCGAGGTCTGTAGTGGTACAGGCAAATGTAGTACATGTGAGGGTACTGGAGATTGTGAGAATTGTGGTGGCACCGGGAATTGTGAAGGTTGTCAAGGTAGTGGATATTGTTACAATTGCGACGGTAGTACCGAGTGCCCAGAATGTGATGGAACCGGTAAATCCGGATGGTTCAGTAAATGCGATACATGTGGAGGGGATGGTATATGTGTAGAATGTAAAGGTCATGGTATGTGTGAAATCTGTGACGGAACCGGTGAATGTACCCTCTGTAAAGGTAATGGAAACTGTAAAGATTGTCAGGGCAGTGGTTCATGCCCAAATTGTGATGGAGAAGGCGTCATCCTCAAAAATGAGGGATATTAGGAAGTGATATAATATCCTATACTCCGTAAAACTTGGCTCTAAGAAAAATTATAAGTTTAATAATTTATATTAGTTTTAGAATACTGGTCGGCCAATCTGTTTATATATATTCTTTCTATCCTGGAAATAGTCTTCATTCCCCTTAAAGATCTTTTCAAATTCTTTCAATAACTGTTCATCTAATATCTCCTGTAGGTTGGGCCAGATCCCTTCTCTCATATTCAATTTATCGATATAGATCTCTGAGACCCCCATCTTTTGAAGCTTTTCAGCCAATTGCATCAGTCTATCAGCATCGTCGTTCTTGTAAGGTACAAGAGGTCCTATGAAAACCCATGTATTTAGTCCAGCTTCTACCAATTTCCGCAGTGCTTCGAATCTCTTTTCAATAGTAGGAGCATTTGGTTCGAATATCTCCCTAAAATCATCTCCGATAGAAGTTATAGTCAATCCGATATCAACATCCATATCCTCATAAATATCGATATCTCTAGTGACGAGGTCGGACTTGGTTTGAACTATTATAGGGAATTCTTTTTTCTTCAACTGCTCTAAACACATCCTAGTTAACTGGTAATCCTTTTCAATCTCCTGATAAGGGTCGGTTACACTTCCTATCCTAACGATACCCTTTTCCTTTCTATCCAATTCATCCGCTAAAATCTTCGGGATGTTCCGCTTAACATCTACGAAAGAACCCCATTCCCTCTTCTCTTTAGTGACGAATGGAGCATAGCAATATTTACAACCGTGAGAGCATCCTGTATAAGGGTTCAGTGCGTAATCCGATTCTAAACCTGAATCCGATAACGCGGTTTTGCAACTCACTTCCCTGATATTAACATCCTTTATCTTCGGTTTTTTCCCATACATTAGATCCATATACTTAGCCTCCAAAATCATCTAGTCTGGTTTGATACAAAGAGTCTTTTAACACTTCACTATACTTGGTCCAGGTATCGATTTTTATATCCAAACGGGTTGAGATGTAAAATAGAGCATCTTTAAGGGTTTCAAATGACCTATAATCTTTGTTTAGAGCATTTCTTACATTTTCTCGCACGTTCCAAACACCCACTGGCATTATATAACCTGGATGTGTCTCTCTTAGTATCACCGCACCGGCCTGTCTCTTCTCCCTTTTTAAATTCTCAGCGATAGCTAGTCTTGCCGCATAAAAACAACCACCGATCTCTGCATATTTCTTTCTGCCTTCATATTTCTCATAACTAGATATGATGGCTATGTCTTTACCATGAGGGTTCCAGGCTGTTTCAGGATACCAAGCTTCAACAAGTTCATATATCCAAGTCCGCGGCAGCATCAGTATTTCCCATCGATTATCCAACTCCCACGTTTCATAAACTCTGTAATCGTCTATAGGCCGATAATCCTTAATCTCTTCACGTAGATTCTTACCGATCGTATCGTCCACCGCAGTTATACTCCACCGGGTCGGTACAAATTTTCTATTATCTTCAATCCCAAAAGCTCCTACACTGAAGGCCCTTTGGATCTTCGAGATAAAAACATCCTTATCGTACAATTTGAGTACGGCATCCACGGCTTTCAGATCAGTATCAAAGTGAACCTTATCCAACCGTTGATCAAACTTTATAGTTCCAAGATCCAGTTTCTTCAATGGTGCGGAAGGTCCATATGGTTGAACAGAATCAGATAAAGATATCTTGCCAGATGGTCTTTTACTGTAAAATGCTTCAACCTCTGCAGGACGTTTAGAAAGGGCCATATTCCTGGTGATATCGACTACCTTATCCCTTCCATCGAATTTGTCCACCCTGATCGGATATTTACTCCTGATCAACTGTGTCCTAGATTCTACGATCTCATCAATACTTTTCCCAACCCATCTCTCAGGCATATCTAACTCAGAAGTATCGCCATGGAAAGGCGGCACAAGGGGACCTACATCGACTTTGGGATATCCATACCTACCTACAAAAACTCCTGGTGGTGATGATCCAGATATATCAGTAGAATCTGTCAAGGACTCAGTCTTCATCTTATGATAATATTTCACCATAACTGGACATCTATCCCTTCCACACAGGTTCTTAGTCCCCCGGCAGTGAGCACATATACTCTTTTTTTGAACGAAATGCTCACCATCTGCTACATCTAATTCCATTCTTACTAATAACACATATGAAAAAGCATTTAACTGTTACTGTCTGAAAATTAAAAATAAAAAATAAGAAATTAAGGGATTTTAAAAGTCCTTTAATAGTTCTTCCAATTTGCCTTCTTCTTGTACTTTTAGTTCATAGGTCACATGTACCAAGGGTTTACTGACATCGATAACACGATTCAAATCTATTGGAGTTCCAGATACCACAAGATCACAATCTGACTTCTCTATTGTTTCCTCTAGATCTTTCATCTGTTGTTTTCCGTAACCCATAGCCGGTAATACTTCTGTTAGATGTGTAAACTTCTCAAAGGTATCCTTGATAGTACCGACAGCTGACTTTCTAGGATCAACTATCTCTCCAGCCCCAAATTTTTCTGCCGCAACTTTACCAGCACCGAAACTCATGCCACCGTGGGTAACCGTTGGTCCATCTTCGATAATCAGTACCTTGTTTCCTTTGATGCTTTCTGGATCATTAACTGTCAAAGGAGATTCAGCCCTAACTATTTCAGCTTCAGGGTTAGTTTCTTTGATATTTTCCTCAAGTTCTTTTATACTTTCTTCTTCAGCAGTGTCACATTTGTTGATCACACACACGTCGGCCATCCTAAGATTAGTTTCCCCCGGATGGTACTGGGTTTCATGACCAACTCTATGTGGGTCCAAAACGACAAAATTTAGGTCAGGTCGATAGAATGAAGTATCGTTGTTTCCTCCATCCCAGACCACTACATCAGCTTCTTCTTCAGCCTTAACAAGTATAGATCCATAATCTACACCAGCGTATACTATCATGCCTTCGTTGATGTAAGGTTCATATTCTTCCCTTTCTTCGATGGTACAATCGTGCTTATCTAGATCCTCATAATCAGCGAAGCGTTGAACAGCTTGTTTTTCTAAATCCCCGTAGGGCATAGGATGTCGAATAGCAACGACTTTATTTCCCTTATCATTCAGTATCTTAGCAATCTTCCTAGTGGTTTGACTTTTTCCACTGCCTGTCCGGGTAGCACATACTGATACCAATGGAACTTTCGAACGAATCATAGTTTCGTTAGTTCCTAAAAGTACAAAATCCGCACCAGCTGCATTAACTAGTGAAGCTTTATGCATAACATATTCGTGAGAAACATCGCTATATGAGAATAACACTTCGTGAATGTTTTCTTCGATGATCAGTTCTCGAAGATCATCTTCTGGCACTATAGGGATACCTTCAGGATACAGATCTCCAGCCAATGAAGGGGGATATCTTCTACCTTCTATATCTGGTATTTGAGTAGCAGTAAATGCTACAACTTCGTATTCTTCATTGCCTCTAAAAACAGTATTAAAATTATGGAAGTCTCTTCCTGCTGCACCCATGATTACAACTCGTCTTTTCATTTTTTCCATTTAACCACCTTGTGTTCGGCAAAAGGAAATAGGTATATCTACTTTATGGATTTTAGGTAAAATTAAAAAATAAAAGATAAAAAGGGGGTTTTTTTAGCATTGACTATAACCACAGTTCGGACAGGTTCTGCATCCTTCTGTCAGTGTCAGCATAGACCCACAATCTGGACATGCTGGATTTAAACCTTGTTGTACTATCTCTTTTACAGAAGAATTATCCTCCTCGTCCGTTGGTAATCGAACCTGTTCGCTTTTCGGTCTTCCTTCGATATGCCAGCGTAATGCCTTAGCGAGTCCATCTGGTATAGAGAGGATCTTTTCACCCTGTTCGAATGTTACTTGCGGCCCTCTAATACCTTCTAACTGTTCGATAATCTCTTCAACAGGTATATCAGACCTTAAGCATAAAGAAACCAACCTAGCCAAAGATTCAGTAAAGGACTGCGTGAAACCTCCTGAACGTCCTATTCTAGCAAATACTTCGAATAGACCATGTTCATCCTCGTTGATAGTTACATACAATCCACCGTATCCCGTGTTAATCTTTCTAGTCGTACCTGTAATAGAGGTAGGTCTTTTTCTAGGTCTTCTCTCCCTTGCTTTCTTATCTTTCTTTTCTCCCTCGACTTCCATGACCTGTTCCTGTCTAGAACCGCTCCTGTATACCGTCACACCTTTACATTTCAATTCATAGGCCAACTTATACACTTCTTGGATATCGGCTTCAGAAGCATCATTGGGAAAGTTTACAGTTTTAGAAATAGCATTATCTACATACTTCTGAAATATACCCTGCATACGTATGTGCCATGAAGGTTTGATCTCCAAGGCTGTTTTAAATATCGGTTTAATATTCTCGGGTACTTCCTCGATATCAGTTACACTACCTGCTTTAGCGACTTTCTTCATCAATTCCTCACTATAGAACCCTTCTTTTTCTGCAATCTCTTCGAACACTGGATCCGGCATCACCATACTTTCGCCGTCGAGTACGTTCTTCACATAAGAAACTGCAAATATAGGTTCTATACCACCACTGGTGTTAGCTATCATGCTTGTAGTACCGGTAGGTGCAATGGTAGTAGTAGTGGCATTCCTCATAGGTTCATCATAATCCGATTCATCCCAATTCGGGAATTTCCCCCTATCCTCAGCTATGTCTTTACTCACTTCTTTACTCTTCTCTTGGATGAATTTCATCACTTCCTCGGCTTTTCTCAAAGCTTCTTTGCTGTCATAAGGTATGCCGAGTTTAATCAGCATGTGGTGCCAACCCATGACGCCAAGTCCGATCTTCCTGTTGGCACGGACTCTTTTGGTTATAGCATCCTCCTCGCCATCATACCCGACAACATCTGGGAAATCACTAGCATCAACAACATTATCCAAAAAACGAACTCCCATATCCGTCAACTGTTCAAGCTTGTCCCAATGAACCTCACCGTCGGATGTACAATTAGCGAGATTGATGTGTCCGAGATTACAGGCCTCGTAGTCCTCCAATGGCTGCTCACCGCAGTTGTGAACAACGAAACCGTTAGCTATGAAAGAATGTGTATCCGGTTCGGTTAGATCATATACATCCTCGTGACCATCGAATCCGATGGAGTCAACAGTAGCTTTGAAATCCTCAGAATACGGCCCTCTTGAATATTCATCTGATAATTCTTCTAATCTCTCGTTTTTATCTTCTCTAATAAATCCCAATTCATCTCTGAATCTCTCAAGGTTTTCTTTACTTATCACAAGGTCATGCTGGGCCCTAACTTCATACTTTTTAACTCCGCCTTTACCATCGGGAAGTTCTTTTTCTCCTTCTACTCTTCTCTCTTGATATACTTTACTTGATATACCAAAACCTAGAAGTAATCGTTGTACATCCTTCAATAGATTCAGTTCAGAGCTGGATAACCTGACAGATACCCCTTTTTCAACACTCCCTTGAACACTTCCATCTGCGGTGAAGAGTCCTTTTAAGAAACCTTTAACTAAATCTTTGCTTGAACTGAAAATAGCATCCGGAACTTTTAGTTTGTTTTCATTCAAGCCGTAATTTTCTGTTATCTCGTAAAGTCTTGCTGACCTTACCCTCTGCTCCTTAACAGAATCATCTCCTCTCTGTATCTCCTGCACTCCGACATGATAATCTCCGTTACCTTTAGGCTCACGGATTATATTGTTAACAAATTCAGCATACCGTTCGGAAATAGTTGTGTCTTTATCATAAAAATGTAGTACGACTCTTTTTTCAGATCTTTTTATCTGTCCGTCACCGACTATCCATCCTAGTACCAAACCCTCTTCTATAGTTCCTTTATCTCCAAATTCCACACCATTGTTCCCTATGTGTACCTTTTCACCTTCTTTAAGATCCTCAACTTTTTTCCAGCCGTCGTCAGTCATCACCTTATGGTCTTCTGTTAATCTTATCTCATAGCCTTCTTTGGTTTTTAATTTAAACACGTCTTTCGTTCCAGTCTTAAAAACATTCGAGGCTTCCTTTATTTTTTCATCACTCAATCTACCATCGACTACTATATCCAGGTCCTCACTATCTTCACATAACTCTTGAGCACTGAATAAACCATCTTTCGTGCTTATCAGTGTGTCACCGGTTACACAGGGGTTAGTAGCCTCGATCTTATGCTCGGGATATTTATCCAAATCAAAAGGATTATCTTCATTGATCCGATCCAAGAATATTATACCAGGTTCACCGTTCTTCCAGGCCTGGTGGGTGATCTTGTTGAATATCTTTTCAGCATCTAATTGCCCCGCGATCTCTCCAGATCTTGGGTTGATAAGATCATACTCATCACCGTATTTCACCGCTTCCATGAACTCCTCTGTCAATCCAACTGAGATGTTGAAGTTGTTGAGAGATTCTTCTTCATCCTTTGCTGTGATGAACTCTTCGATATCTGGATGTTGAACGGATAAAATCCCCATCTGGGCGCCTCTTCTTTTACCACCTTGTTTGATAGTGTTACACATCTCGTCGTAAACCCTCATGAACGATACAGGTCCACTTGCAACCCCTCCTGTGGATTTCACCGTATCTCCTCTAGGTCTCAATCTGGAGAAAGTATATCCAACACCACCTCCCGATTGGAAGATCTTTGCAGCATTTTTTACCTGCTGAAAGATGCTATCCATGTCATCTAGAGGTGAAAGTACGAAACAGGCACTCAACTGCCCCAACTCCAACCCCGCATTCATCAGTGTTGGAGAATTAGGAATAAAATCCATGGAGGTCAAGGCATCATAAAATTCTTCCTTCTCATCCTCATAACTCCTGTCATCATCATAATCTTCATTCACCTTCGCGATCGTTGAGGCAACTCTATCAAATAATTCGTCAGGTGTTTCAACAACGTTGCCATCCTTATCCCGTTTTAAATAACGTTCCTTCAATATTTTCTTTGCATTTTCGGTCAAAGTATCTTCGCTCATCTTGTTTACCTCGATGGAATCCCGTATAGAATTTTTAGGTTAATAATATTGTGATTATTCAAGATCCATATTAATACAATTATAATTATATCTCCAGTCGAAACAAGCCTATATAGATATATAGTTTGAAACGGTAAACATAATAAGTGATCAACGATATATATGAAATAGGAATGATACCTATGGAAGCTGTTATTGTTATAGATATGATCAATGATTTCGTCTATAGAATGTTAGCGGGTCTGGAGCCCAAGACATCATCGTTTACCTGAAAAAGTTTCTTACTGAAGCAGAAAATCAAAATATCCCCATAATTTTTACCGAGGATTCTCATACCGAAAGTGACCCCGAACTAGACGTTTGGGGAAACCATGCCATGCAAAACACATAGGGCTCACAAAGAATACAAGGGTTGTGAGATTTTAAGGGGTGTGTAGTAAAAAAAAGAACTTTCGATGCATTTTATGAAAATGGCCTGGAGAAAATTTTGAAAAACAAAAATACCGATGAAGTTATACTCACCGGTGTTAGCACTGATATATGTGTTCAAAACACTGCTGCTGGGGCACGTTATAGAGGTTTTGATATAACCGTATTAAAAGATTGTTCTGCAGCTATTTCCGAAGAAAAACATTCTGATGCATTGAAATATATGAAAGAAATATATGGTGCTGAGATTATGGCCTTCGAAGATATAATAGAAACATGGGAAAAATAAAAATAAAGGGTTTTAAGGGTTTTTACCAGTCTTCTCTTTCATCAGGTTCGATCTGAGATTCCTCTTCTTCGAAGATATCATCTTCAGAAGTTGGAGGTTCTTCAGGTTCCTCATCCCATTCTAGTTCTTCACTAGGTTCTGGTTCTATTTCGTCCGATTCTGGTTCCTCGTAAGTATACTCTTCAGATTCCTGTTCATATGATGATTCTTCTTCCATTGTATCAGTTTTGGGCTTTCTCTCCTTCCTATAGAGGAATAGTCCCAAAGCAAAGAAGAATCCAATTATCAAAGCCACAAGCACATATGACATCTGTGTAGTCATAATCGGCTTTGTGGAATCAGATTCCTCTGTCCTGATCGTAGTAGTAGTTTCCCAGCTTTCTTCAGATGTCCCTGTAACTTCAAGGTCTATATTGTATATAGCCCCCTCCTGCATATCGCTAGAGGAAACCATATGGAAAGTAACAGTAGTGTTTTCGCCTGGATAAAGAATTGTATCATCTGGCTCAACATCCCAAATTGATGAGCCTGGTGGACTACCTGCCTGCCAGAAATAGATAGCATCCTGACCTGAATCAAAAGATTCTACATCAAGGTCTTCTGCACCAGATGTGTTTGGTGATGCCCTGACCATCAACGACCTTATCGGTTCATCGCCTCTATTTTCGATGTCGAAAGTCAGTTCGAATTCTTCTCCGGCCTCAACGTTATTATTTTCTGTATCACCAGTAACTACAAGTCGTGGGCCAATACCACTGACTAATCCTTCAGTTGTGAATGAAAGTTCGACTTCCTCTAGTGTATCGCCATTGACAGCTTCCATTGTAAATCCAGCAGAATATATGGGTTGGTCCTCTTCGATCCGATCCTCTATGAACTCAGTATCGATAATTACACCGAATCTGATCTCTCTATCGCCTTCTCCATGCAAAGAGAACGGCTCATCTAGCATCTCTATGGTGTTCTGTTCTTCATCTGCAGGATTGATGAACGGAGTATCCTCAGTATGCAACTCTACATTAGCATCAGTGTACTCTACATTGCCATGGTTGGTCAAAGTGACACTTATAGTTTGATAACCCATATCGAGCAAACCGACAGAGTCAAGATCATAAGCATCTACATCTAAAGCAACATCTGGTTCTAGTACTTCTATCCATGCAAACGGTTCATCAGTATCTGCGACTGGTAACTCAGGATCGGGTTCTTCAGGTATATTATGTACTCTATAATAACCCTCCGTGCCAGTTACTTCACCCATACTATCAAAATGATATGCGTCGAAATAAAATGACAATTTATGTTCACCTATCTGCATGTACTGGTCCATTCCAATTATGATTTCTGTTTCATTAGATTCACCGACATCTAGATCACCGATATCGATAAACGGATCCTCACGTTCAGCACCTAGATTCTCGTAGTAGTCACTAGGTATCGAGAAAGCACTATCTTCCACAGGTCGTATGCTAATCCTTTCCAAGTCAAGATTACCTGTGTTAGTAAAAGTAACTGTGAATTCTTGTATCGGTGTCCCTTGAGTGACTTCATTATCTACTATCTCGGCACTCAATTCCACAATTTCGTTAATAGTGACGATTATAGTTCCATGTTCAATGATATCTACTTCTTCCTCATCCTCAATCAAGGTAGCTTCTATAGTATAATCGACCTCATACTCACCTGGTGTCATATCGAATGGTACGGAGAAAGTGAATCTGAAATCTCTGTTACCTCCATCAGGTGGCCCAAGATTTATAGAGTCTACGTAAGCTGTATCATCTGGATTGTGGATGGTAACTTGATTATCGTCATCATCCTCTAGATCTGATTCATCTAAGGTCAAGGATACATCCCGAAGATCAGACTCCCCGACATTTTCTACGTTCACAGGTTCAGTTTCAAATTCCATACCTGGATCTAGATCAAAATCTTCGACCTCAGCGTTACCGGATATTTCTAACCATACGTACTCTAGATTTTCATGAGGACCATACCATAAACCAGATGCGTCACTGTAATTAGTTATCCTCATGTCAATAGGTAACCTGTATATCCCTGGTGTTGCTTCACTTGGTATATTGAATTCGAAACTTCCAGCGAAGTCTTCTTCATTTGGGGGATTGAAACCATCTTGTCTATTAAATTCCCCTGTGTCCTCATAGACCGTATCTGTTATCCAGTCAAATTGATCCGAACCATCTTCCCAGTCATCTTCGTCATCGGATGTCCAATCATCTCCGACCAATCTCACGATTTCAGTGGTCTCTATTTCACTGTGTGTGATGTTCGCCTCATCATTTACGTCTTCAGTTACGTTCTCCATGAATGAAGGTCGCATTGACACTTCTCTTTGGCCAACGAATACATCGTTAAATGGTTCATCATCCGCATCTGAAATCACTCCGTTTATATCAACGTCATGCAACCAGCCGTATTCTTCCGTCAATTCACCATATTCATCTTCTGCTAATTCTTCGTCCGACACAGCTGCTCCTTCTGCCGGTTTGGCCAGCATGGTGAACACACTGACCACTAGTAACAGAACGATAAATACAGCCACTAGTCTTTTTCTTTTCAACATATTTATCACATATCCATTTATTTATTCCATCTAATTTAGTATCAATACATATTTAATATTTATGGAACGCGTATGAAATAATAGAGTCCCTCTATTTCGGTTAAAATCATTTCTTGAAAACTTTGTCATTCGGTCGAACTCTTTTTCTAACTTTAATACCGACGTCATCACCAGCCGTCACAGTTTCAACCGGTTCACCATCGATCTCCATCGATTTTATCTCCTGTTCAAAATCGGTATGATCTCCTTTGAAACACAATATATCGCCGATCACAATTTCACCTTTTTCGATCTTCAAAGCTGCAACTTTTGGTTTCCTGAAATACTTAAAAACCTTTCCTATCTCTTCCATATCCTTCACCAGCTTTATATGAAATATCTTACTTAAATAGATGATGGGTTAAATATATATAACTGATTTAATATGTGGGAGGGATGAAATCTACTCCTAATATGGAGGATATTATATCATGATACGTTTTGGACCTAGTGGGATACCATTATCATGCAAGGGTAGGACACTTCTTGATGGCGTACTGGATGTACACAAATTGGGATTGTCCGCCTTAGAGGTTCAGTTCTTAAGGATGAATCCAAGGACTAGACCAGCAGATGAAGATGAGATCGGGCTTAAAGCAAATGAAGTTGAAGGTAAGTTTATTATAGGAGTCAATAGAGGTAAGAATTATCAGAAGATATATACAGAAGATATGGATAAAGAACTTGAACCGGGAGATATGATACATTTTCTAAGCGGTGGTGTAGCTGAAGAATATTATAGGTTTCCTCTGGTCGGGAAGATAGCAAAAGAGGTAGATGTGAATTTAACTATTCATACCCCTTATTATATGAAATTGACCGAAACCAGTGGAGATCTGGTTGAAAAATCAAAAAGAGGTTTCAAATACACCTCAGTCATGGGAAACTCTCTTGATGCGGATATGGTGATAACACATCTAGGAATAAAAAATGAAAATATGACTGACGGTGAGATCCTTGATGCGAGTATCGAGAATATTAGGGAATTAAGAAATTGGATTAATGTAGAACTCTCCGACGATTTAAAGATTGGTCTCGAAGTACAGGCAGGAAAAGACGTTTATGGTAGTCTAGAAAACATTTTAGATGTATGTAGAAAAGTATCAGATACGGTTCCCGTTTTGAATTTCGCTCATCTTCAAGCCATGGAAGCACACGATTTTGTAGAACCTGAGGATTTTGAAGAGATCTTTGATAGGTGTAAAAATTTTGCTACCTCTAATTATTATGTACATTTTTCAGGTGTCGAGGTAAGATCTGAGGATGAATATAGATTCACACCTATCAAAAGAGGCGATCTAAATTTTGAAGTTTTGGTGGATCACTTATTGGACTTTTCAGATAACGTAACTATCATATCCGGATCCCCTTTAAAAGAACATGATGCTATGTATATGAAAGTGATTTATGAAAGGTTATATTCGAAAGAGATTGCCAAAGAATTAAGAAGAAAACAGAAGGGAGAGTGAAGTCATGGGCGAAATTTATTCAGAATCTCTAGAATACATTTTAGGTTCTGTTGATAAATCTTTAAAATCTGTAACTGATTTAGATCTTAAAATAGCCTCAGGTACTATAATAGAATCTGAACAAGTGTTTGTTTATGGTGCCGGAAGGTCCGGTCTAGTAGGTCGTACATTTGCGATGAGATTGATGCAGATAGGATTTACTGCATTTTTCATCGGGGAAACAATCACACCTTCAGTCAATAATGAGGACTGTGCTATCTTTATCTCTAAAACCGGTGAAACACAGACGGCTATACAGGCAGCAAAGATTATCCATAAAAGAGTTGGGGCTGATATTATCCTAATTACGGCATCCCCCGAATCTACTCTAGCAGGATATGCTGATGAAATAATATATCTAGATATCGTGAAAACAGATAAAGATAAAACATTAGCACCACTAGGTACTATATTTGAAAATTCAGCTATGATTTTTCTAGATGCATTTATAGCGCATTTGATGTATAAAATAGGTGAAAACGAAGAAGGTATGAAGACTAGACATCCTATTTTAGTATAATCTTCCATTATTTTTAAATACCAAAAGATTTATAGCCGACCCTGATTCAATAGTAAAATGGAGTTGTAACTGTGGCTAACGGACTAAATTGTGCAAGAAAACTTAAAAAAAATCGGCAAAAATTCAGATGGAGCGACCTTAAATATAAAAAGAGAGAGAAGGGTCTCGAAAAAAAAGCAGACCCTCTGGAAGGGGCTCCCCAGGGTAGAGGTATCGTTTTAGAGAAGGTGGGTATAGAAGCTAAACAGCCTAATTCTGCCATCAGGAAATGTGTAAAAGTTCAGCTTATTAAGAACGGTAGGCAGGTAACTGTTTTCGCACCTGGAGAAGGAGCTATCAATTTTATCGATGAACACGATGAAGTACTTATAGAAGGGATAGGGGGCATGCGTGGGCGTGCTTACGGTGATATCCCTGGTGTTAGGTTTAAAGTCGTAAAAGTAAATAGAGTAGCTCTTAAAGAGTTAATTGCTGGAAATAAAGAAAAACCTATAAGGTGATGGAGGACTATTAATGTCAAAAGAAGTAGATGGAACTGAAGAAGATGTTTTAACAAAAAAGCAGAGATTGTTTGATAACTTAGAGATGCCTTTATTGTTCGATAAATATGATATGAAAGATGTTGAAGTTGATGATCCAGGTCTTAAAAAATATATCAATTTACTTCCTATATTAGTTCCTCACAGCGGAGGGACCCATTCAAATGAACGCTTTGGCACTCAAGAAGTTAGTATAATTGAAAAATTAATCAATTCCTTGATGAGAAGACAAGAATATACCGGTAAAAAGGCCAAGTGCTACAATTCTATCAAGGAAGCTATGGATATAATACATGAGAAAACAGATAAAAATCCAGTACAAGTACTCGTTGATGCTATAGAAAACTCAGCACCAAAAGAAGAAACAACACAGATAACGTATGGAGGGATATCTGTTCCAAAAGCGGTAGATGTTTCTCCTATCAGAAGATTATCTATTGCAGTCGGGAACAACACGAAGGGTGCTGTAAAAGCCAGCTATAAAAACAAAAAGGATATAGCTGAATGTTTAGCTGAAGAATTGATGAAAGCCGCAAACAAAGATAGAAACAGTTATGCTGTTTCCAAAAAAGAAGAGATCGAAAGGATGGCTCAATCTGCTAGATAGTGAAATTAAATTAGTATACATATTAAAATAAATATTGATTAGGTGAATTTTTTATGGGACGTAAAGAAGAAAATATCAAAAAGGCACAGAAGTTGATGGATAAACCATTACAGATACGTAATATTGGAACAGCTGCACATATCGACCATGGTAAAACCACTTTGAGTGATAACCTCATCGCAGGTGCAGGTATGATGTCTGAAGAACTCGCGGGAAAACAACTGATGTTGGATTTTGACGAGCAGGAACAAGAAAGAGGCATCACAATAAACGCAGCAAACGTTTCTATGGTTCACGATTTTGAAGGAGATGAATATCTTATCAATCTCGTAGACACACCGGGCCATGTTGATTTTGGCGGCGATGTTACTCGCGCTATGCGAGCTGTGGACGGAGTAATAATAGTAGTTTGCGCTGTAGAAGGTGTTATGCCCCAGACAGAAACCGTGGTAAGACAGGCTATGAAAGAGAAGGTAAAACCGATATTATTCATCAATAAGGTAGACAGGTTGATAAAAGAATTGAATGTTACTCCTGAAGAAATGCAGCAGAGATTCCACAAGATAATCAGAGAGGTTGACCAACTTATTACCAAGAATGCACCAGAGGAGTTCAAAGAAGATTGGAAACTGAGTGTAGAAGATGGAACGGTAGCATTTGGTTCAGCTCTTTTGAACTGGGCTATCTCAGTCCCATTTATGAACAAAAACGATATCACTTTCAAAGATATTTATGACCATATCGAACAGGAAAAAGAAAGAGAACTACTTAAAAAAGCACCAATACATGAAGTACTACTGAATCAGGTTATCAGACATATGCCTGACCCCGTAGATGCACAGAAATACAGGATACCACATATCTGGAGAGGGGATGAAGAGTCTGATGTCGGAGAAGCTATGATAAAATTAGATGAAAACGGTCCCACCGCTATGATGGTTACGAAGATCATTATGGATCCTCACGCAGGTGAGATATCTGTTGGGAGACTCTTCAGCGGCAAGGTCAAGGACGGGATGATGTTGAATGTAGATAACATCCCGAACCCCAATCGTGTACAAAGGGTTTCATTGAGTGTAGGTGCGGACAGGATCACTGTAGATGAAATCAAAGCTGGGAACATCGTAGCTGTAGGAGGATTACGGGATGCTATAGCCGGTTCTACGGTAAGTACAGTAGAAAATATGGTACCGTTTGAAGAGATGAAACATTTCTCTGAGCCAGTTGTGACTAAAGCTGTCGAAGCAAAGAACACCGCCGACTTACCAAAACTCATCGAAGTTCTTAGGTCCATAGCAAAAGCCGACCCTAGTATAAGTATATCCATCGATGAAGAAACAGGGGAACATTTGATCTCTGGTATGGGTGAACTCCATCTCGAAGTCACTGAACATAGGATAAGAGAAGAACACGGAGTACCTGTAATATCTTCAGAACCGATTGTCGTTTATAGAGAATGTATTGAAAAGCAAGGTGGAGTATTTGAAGGGATATCTCCAAATAGACACAACAGGTTTTATTTCGAAGTCGAACCTTTAGATGATGAGATTGTAAAGGCTATCGATGAAGGGGATATAAAAGTATCTGGTAAGATCAAGAATAAGAATGAACTGGCCAAAGATCTACAAGAACTTGGGATGTCTAAGGATGAATCAAAAAACTTCCAATCATTCATGGGAGATAATGTACTTTTAGATATGACCAAAGGTATACAATATCTACATGAAACAATGGAACTCATCGTTCAAGGATACGAAGAAGCCATAGATGAAGGACCATTAGCAAGAGAGAAATGTAAAGGTGTTAAGGTAAAATTGATCGATGCTAAACTCCATGAGGACACCATACATAGGGGCCCAGCACAGGTGATACCAGCTGTAAAGAACGCTATATACGGGGCTATGTGTCAAGGAGAACGTATACTGTTAGAACCAAAACAGAAAGTTTTCATAGACGTTCCCTCGGATATAATGGGAAATGTCACAGTAGAGATACAGCAGAGACGTGGCGAAATCATAGATATGAGCCAGGAGGGGAGTAACACAAAGATCGAAGCTAAAGCTCCCGTTTCCGAAATGTTCGGTTTCTCAGGAGATATAAGAAGTGCAACCGGTGGAAAAGCCCTTTGGTCTACAGAACACGGAGGATTCGAAAAGGTACCTCAAAATATACAAAGCGATATAGTTAGACAGATCAGGGAAAGAAAAGGACTAAATCCACAGCCTTTCAACGAGTCACATTACTCGTCCTGATATGTATCGAAACTTTTTAATAACCCTCCTTTTTCTTTTCTTATCATGTCAAGTACGGAAAATCAATTGATCAGTAACAACATGCTGAGCATATTATACGCAATGTTAGCTGCTATAGGTATCGCTATATACCTATCATGGGGTATCATGTTCGGTGTGTGGTGGGATGTTGGACTTTATTCGATAACTGCTGTTATGATTGCTTTCGGTATAGTCGGTTTCTTTCTTTATTCTATCAAAGATTGAAAACTTCCTACTCTATATATTCTAATTGAAATATTTGATTTTCAGTTTTAGATATAGTTCAAGTGATTTACTTTACATTTAATAGATTAACTTATCATTTACTAGAATGCCTTACGAGTCTATTTCAAGGTATAATAAGCGTGTTTTCACATGGTAGTACACCTAATAATATCTTGCGAAATGTTTATATATTATTAATCATTCATCATATATAACTTTAGAAGTCCTATATAATATAATGGAGGCCTCTAATTTGAAAATATATGGTAAAGTCATGAACTTCCAGGGGCGAGATAAGATGATCGCTAAATTTTCACGGAGTTTGGAGATCAGTTCTAGTATTTTTGACAACAGAAATAGGGAGATAGGAGAAATAGAGTGGATATTCGGTCCAGTAGATGACCCCTATTATGAGATCAAGACCCAAAATGAAATGAAGAGGCTGTCCATGATAAACCAAAAAATATACGCAGAGGAGGAATAGGAAATGAATGATGATGAATTATCTGTCCAAGAAAGAAAAGATAAAGTCGAGAAGGTGACTAAGTGTCCTGAATGCAACAGTAGACATCTAGCCCAAGACTATGATAGAGGGGAGCTGGTCTGCGAGGAATGTGGATTGGTTATAGATGATCAATATGTAGATAGTGGACCAGAATGGAGAGCTTTTGATATGAAACAGGAAGAGAGTAGAGCCCGTACTGGAGCGCCTATGACCCAGATGGTACACGATAAAGGTTTATCTACGGGTATCGATTCATCTAATAAGGATTCATATGGTCGGTCCATTCCAAGTAAAAAGAAAGCTCAAATATACAGATTGAGGAAATGGCAGCGAAGGATACGTGTTTCAGATGCTACTGAAAGAAATCTTGCATATGCTTTAACAGAAATGGACCGCATGGCCTCTACAATGGGTTTGCCCAAAAATATCAGGGAGACCGCCGCCGTTATTTACAGAAAAGCGGTTAAAAAGAACCTGATAAGAGGGAGGAGTATCAACAGCGTCGTATCAGCTTCTCTGTACGCCGCATGCCGTAAAGCTGGAGTTCCTAGAACCTTAGATGAACTAGCTGAAGCAACATCTTCTGATCGAAAAGAGATAGGTAGGACATATCGTTTCTTGAGTAGAGAACTGGTTTTGAAATTAAAACCAACCAAACCTCAGGAATATCTAGGTAGATTCTGCAGTGAGCTCGAGTTAGACGGTAAAGTGCAGAAGATGGCAGAAAATATCATCGAACATGCTGAGAAAGAGGAGCTTATATCTGGTAAAGGCCCGACTGGTTTAGCAGCAGCATCTATATACATTTCATCTATAAAAGCTAATCAGAGGAGAACACAACGTGAGGTTGCAGACGTTGCTGCTGTCACTGAAGTTACTGTCAGGAATAGGTATAAAGAATTAGTCGAAGAACTGGAAATCGAGATCGATGTTTGATGTGTGAAAATCCCCTTACTTTAACCCTTTTTATTTTTTGCAAGTCAGAGGCATAAATTAAAATAAGATGTTCCTGCTATTTGGTAAGGATAAAGGGGCGTCAAAGATATGGATCTCGAAACAAAATTTTTCTTTGAAGTATTGGAAGGGAACAAAAGTTTTGGAAACTTTGATGAGTTACCAGAACAGATAGAAGCGATAATAATGGAAGCTGTAATCGATACCCTTAACGAAAAATATGAAATCGATATAACAGTAAAAGATCTAGAGGACTTTTCAGAATCTTATAAGAAAAATCTAGATAAGCGTTTGGAGAAATATTTTGACAAATGATCGGGTGTGATTTCTATGAAAGTTGATATAATCGATAAAGAACGTTTAAATCTAGTAGGAGTTGATTACTACGGACCACTGCGATCGCTTAGAGACAATAGTAGTCCTATCGAGAAACTGTGGGAAAGGTTTACTTTTTTTTGTAGTAACAGATGGTATACTATAGAAGATATAGTTGTAAACGAGGAGGTATCTTATGAAGTCCACCTGTGGAATCAGGAGGAACTTGAAGAAACTCGGAACTTTATGGCCTTCATAGGTGTCGAGGTCAAAGAAATGAATGCGACCCCTGTAGAGCTGGTGGGCAAGTTCATACCAGGTGAGAAATATGCTAAAGTGACACTAATGGGTGAAGAGATCGAGAATTGGGAAGAACTCGTTTATAAAGAATGGCTGGAAAGTTCAGATTACCAGGTCAGATTGTTCGGAACTTACAGTTTAGACTATCAAAGATATGACGAGAAAGTCTTCAAGGGCATAGATAATTTAGCAGATTCCGAACTGGATGTTTTCGTACCTATTGAACAATATGTCGAATAATATGTTGAAAATATTTAGTCCTCGAAGTATTCCGCTACATCCTCCAAAAGATCCATGATCGGTAGGTTCTGTGGGCAGGCTTCTTCACACTGACCACATCGTACACAGGCGCTAGCTCTTTTTTCTTCTGATAATCTTTCCATGTATTTTTCCTTGTTTTTCTCGTATTCATCGTAAATTTCAGCCTGGTTGTAAAGTGAGAAATTGGAAGTGATAGAGACATCGTTTGGACATGGCATACAGTAATTACAACCCGTACATTCTACCGGCGATATCTCACGATATTTCTCAGCCACCTCGTCTACTATTTCAAGGTCTTTATCAGAAAGTCTACCTACTCCAGCATCATCAGCGATCTCTACATTCTCTTTTACCTGTTCTAAAGTACTCATCCCGCTTAGAACCAGTGAAACCTCAGGTTGATTCCAAAGCCACTTTAGGGCCCATTCCACCGGGGACCAATCTTTGCCAGCTTTGCCCCATATCCCTTTTATCGACTCTGGCGGTTCCTTTGCTAGTTTCCCTCCTCTTAAAGGTTCCATGATTATTACCCCAAGTCCCTTTGAAGAAGCGTATTCCAATCCTTCCCGTCCTGCCTGGAATTCTTGATCTAGGTAATTGTACTGTATCTGACAGAAATCCCATTCATAGGTATCAACTATCTCCTTGAACATATCCAAGTCATCATGAAAAGAAAATCCAAGATAATTGATCTTTCCTTCATCCCTCTTCTCTTTCATCCATTCAAATATGTCTTTATCTAAACTCTGATAGTTCTCCCAGTGCTTCTTACTCAAGGCGTGAAGTAGATAAAAATCGATATGATCTGTATCTAATTTTTCAAGCTGTTTTTCTAAATAGTGGTCTAAGTCATCTACATCATCTATCTCCCAGGAGGGCATTTTTGTAGCCACTTTGACCTTCTCTCGATACCCGTCTTTTAGAGCTTTAGCCACCAATCCTTCACTCTCCTTTTCATGATAAGGCCACGCAGTATCTACGTAATTGACTCCATGATCTATAGCATACCTTATCATCTCGATGGACTCACTTTCCTTGATATTTCCACGTTCATCTCCCTCATATGGTAACCTCATAGCTCCGAATCCAAGCGCAGATGGTTTCCAATCCAACTCTCCAAATTTTCTGTAATGCATTTATCTCGACCTCTTTTTAGAATGTATAGTAGTTAGGTTTTCAAAGGGAATTTATATCTTTTGCAAATTTTTGGATAAAAAGCCATTTTTTAAGGATAAAATATTCCCACAAGTAAAATGTATTATCTGAATGAAAAAAGAAACATATATATAGAACCTCTATATACTTAGAATTAATCAAATTGATAATAAGGTGATATAATATGTTCGGTGGAAACCAACCAATATTGTTATTAAAAGAAGGAACCAAACGTGAAAGAGGAGAAGACGCTCAAAGAAGGAATATCGCAGCAGCAAAAGCGATAGCTGGAGCTGTAAGGACGACATTAGGTCCAAAGGGTATGGACAAGATGCTTGTCGATAGTATAGGCGATGTTGTTATTACCAACGATGGCGCGACGATCCTCAGTGAGATAGATATTGAACATCCAGCTGCCAAGATGGTAGTTGAAGTAGCTGAAAGCCAAGATGACGAGTGTGGAGACGGAACTACTACTGTCGTAGTTTTGGCAGGAGAGTTCTTGAAAAAAGCTGAAGATCTTATCGATCAGAACATCCATCCAAGTGTTATCGCTAAAGGGTTCAGAATCGCATCCCTGGAAGCACAGAAGATCTTGGATGAGGAGCATATCGATATAACTATCGATGATGATGAGAAACTTAATGAGATAGCTAAGACTGCTATGACTGGCAAAGCTATAGAGGGGAACAAAGATGACTTGGCCGAGATGACTGTGAAAGCGGTCAAACAGATCGCTCAGAAGATAGATGGTGAATATGTTGCAGATATAGACAATATCAAAGTTGAGAAGAAAGCCGGTGCTAGTGTAGATAAATCAGAGATGATCAACGGCATAATATTGGACAAAGAAAGATTACACGATAGGATGCCAAAGGAAGTCGAAGATGCAAAGATAGCACTACTCAGTTCTGCTCTCGAGATCAAAGAAACCGAGATCGATGCAGAGATCGAGATAACTGATCCTAAACAACTACAACAGTTCATAGACGAAGAGGAAGAATCCATCAAAAAGATGGTTAATAAGATAAAAGATGTCGGTGCCAATGTTGTATTGTGTCAGAAGGGTATCGATGATCTAGCACAGCATTACCTTGCTAAAGAAGGGATCTTCGCTATCAGAAGGGTCAAAAAATCTGATATGAAAAAGCTCGCTAAATCAACTGGAGCTAACATAGTTACCAATCTTGTTGATCTAGAAGAAGAAGACCTCGGCGGAGCTGGATTAGTCCATGAAATCCACATAGGTGACAGTCATATGACCTTTGTAGAAGATGCTAGGGAAGGTAAAGCAGTCTCACTCCTTTTAAGAGGAGGTACAGAACACGTAGTTGACGAGCTAGAACGAGCAATCCATGATGCTTTGAAGGTGGTCGCAGTTGCTATAGAAGACGGTGCTATCCTACCAGGTGGTGGAGCTACAGAGATCGAACTCAGTAACAAGCTCAAGGATTTTGCAGGTACCATCAAAGGTAGAGAACAGCTGGCTGTGAACGCCTTTGCCGACGCACTGACAGTTATACCAAGGACACTAGCTGAGAATGCTGGTCTTGACGGGATAGATGTGCTTATGGGTTTGAATACAGCTCACGAAAAAGACGGGCTATTGAGACAAGGTATAGAGATCAACAGCGGCGAGATAAAGGACATGATCGACGCTAAAGTCATCGAGCCGTTCAGAGTCAAGAACCAAGCTATCCAGGCAGCTACAGAAGTCGCAAACATGATACTGAGAATTGACGACGTTGTTGCTTCCAAAGGCGGAGGCGGCGGTGGAGAAGAAGCAGGCGGTCCACCAGGTGGAATGCCCGGCGGTATGGGCGGAATGCCTGGAATGATGTAAAATCAATAAAGGATAAACTGCTCTAAAATCTTTCAAAAACCCTTTCTTTTTTTCACATTTTTGCTAAATCAGTACTTGATTTTGAGAACTAGTAAAACACCTACAAAAGTCATCCCTATCGAGTTTCCTATGATGTAGACCATATTGTCAACTTCTAAGATCGTGTATATCTGAAGACCGATGAACGAGAAAAAAGCCACTGTTAGGAACAGAAGTGAAAGATCTCGGGTCTGTTTAGTTTTGACAACTTGAAATACCTGGATGCCCCAACCTAGATTTAAGAGAATTATGGATACTAGTCCCAAAGCAGATAAAAATTCCATCAGTCCACATCCTTTACGTTCTGATCTATCAATTCTTTGACCTGTGAGAGAACCTCGTTTGGACTTTGGCCGGCATCTATTATCGGCCAGTTGTGTTTATTCGCCAACTTTAGATAGTTCTCTCTGACCTTTTTAAGGAATTCCATCTTTTCGTACTTGCTTTTGATATCTCTGTTTGAGATCCTTTCTAAAGCGGTTTCTGGGTCTATATCGAATAGGATGGTTAGGTCCGGTTCTAAAATGAAGGGCATCTGGATAGATTCCGTGTACTCTAGGGATATTTCATCGCTGGCAGATTGATACGCTGATGTGGAACCCCAGTACCTGTCACAGATGACCGTCTTATGATTGTTCAAAATTTCTTTTATGTTATCCGTATGTTCCACTCTATCCGCTAGATAAAGAAAAAGGTCAAGATACGGTGAATGTTGTCGATTAGCTGCTTTTTTAGCTAGTTTCCCAGCTTCTGAGTCTGACGGTTCCTGGGTGAAGTAGTAATTTGGATGAAACTTTTTAAGGGATCTGACTACGCTAGATTTACCTGACCCGTCGATCCCTTCGAGTACGATGAACATTGCCATAAAAGTTGTAAAAATGAACATGTAAATAGATTTTTTCGATTAGAACGGGGATTATCTTTAAGTAGAAGGAGTCATAATGCAAGTTTGAATTCATATGGAAGATAATAGACCGCTCACCGTCTTGAATAGGAATCTCGGGAATAAAGTCATAGTCGAGTTGAGATACGGGAAAGAGTACAGGGGAACGTTAGATGGATACGATCCACATCTGAATCTTGTGATGACCAACGTGAAGGAATTTCAGGATGGGGAACAAGTTAGAGAGATGGATACTGCCCTCGTAAGAGGGGATAACGTGATCTACGTATCACCTTAAATGGAGTGATTATTTATGGGAAAAGGAACCCCTTCAAAAGGAAAATCAGGAAAAACGCACATACCGTGTAGACGATGTGGTAAGAAGGCTTTCAACCTCAAGAAGAAAGTATGCGCATCCTGCGGATTCGGTAAATCATCTAAGAGAAGGGACTATAATTGGGCTAAAGATCATTGATTTTGACGGAAATCGTGTTAATACCGCTGTTCTATTCCGAAAAAATAAAAGCCTACCGATAGATTAGGGTATTGAAATATATGAGCAGGATGTCCTTTTATTTAAAGGAAAGAACCGAGGAGGTGAAGCAGGGGTATCTACATGAGAGAGAGGTTAGTAAGAAACTCCCGAAGTGGGAGAAGGTCGTAATCACATGGGTGATGATACTTGTTTTCTGGTTGATCGTTAGTGGAGAGATAACATGGCAAACCGTATTAGTAGGTGGTTCCGTTGCCATTATAGTATCTACTTTAGTATATGAAAATCTAACAGATGATCTGAGGATAGAGGGGAATGTGTTTAAGAAGATCGTCTATCTACTTTTCTTTCAGGTGCCACAATACGTCTTTATTATGGTATTCCACTTGATCGAGAGTAATATGAAAGTCGCTAAACATGCTTTATTTATGGATATCAACCCAGGGATTATCAGGATAGATACTGACCTTCGGTCTGATACAGGGGTGACGTTATTAGCCAATTCCATAACATTGACTCCGGGTACCTTGACCATAGATACGAAAAAAAGGTTGGACAAAACATTCCTGTATATTCACTGGATCGATATGAAAACCATGAATATAGAAAAAGCTGGAAATGAGATAAAAGGAGATGTTGAACGATGGTTGAAGAAGATCTTCTGGTGAATCCATTATTCTGGAGTATAGTTATTCTACTTAGTACTAGTTTCATTCTTTTTTATAGAGTGATCTTTGGTCCCACCCTACCAGATAGGTTGATCGGTATGAATACCATAACTACGAAAGTGGTAGTAGTTATTGCAATTCTTTCCATATTTATCAATGAGTATTTTCTTATCGATCTAGCTATCGTACTGCTTATGGTCAACACGGTGGGTAGTTTGATATTGGCTAAACATCTTGAAAGGAGTGGTTTGAAATGATAATCGAATTGCTGATATTCATTTTAGGCAATTCCATAATGATCTTTGGCGCTGTTGGAATCCTGCGTTTCCCAGATATGTTCACGAGACTTCATGCTTCAACCAAATGTGATACAGGAGGAGCTATGAGTATATTGATAGCGGTAGCTTTGATCGCTAATGCACCTAATATGATCAAAGTCAAGCTTTTAATCTTGATCCTTTTGATCGCACTGATCAACCCTATGATATCTCATGCGATAGCTAGAGGTGCGCATAAAAGTGGTATAAAACCGAAAGCGGTGGTGGATATGTATGCTCGGGATAATCCTTGAAATTGTATTGATCGCTATGATACTCATGGCGATAACAATCGTTGTAATTGATTCGTCCTTAAATGCTATAATAGCACTAGCTCTTTTCAGCATAATGTTCGTAATAGCTTTGTTCATATTAAAAGCACCAGATGTAGCTCTATCTGCTATCGTTGTAGGTGCCATCGTCATAGGTGTATTCTTATTTACCATAGAGGAGGTGGAAGGATTAAAAAACGCATTGTAGCTCTTATATTGGTAATACTTTTCGCATCTTTGCTCATACCCCTCGATTATTCCCGAGAAGGGGATGGCAGTTACGAACATTATGTGGACAATTGGGAGGATGTTGGAGCAGCTAATTTAGTGGCAGCAGTACTCATGGACTGGAGAGCGTATGACACCATGGGTGAAGCTATAATTCTTTTCACATCTATCTATGGTTTTTATGTATTACTTGGAGGTGATGGTGATGAAGATGTCGACAGTGGTTAGAAAAAGTTCAAAGATCATCTCACCTTTCCTATTTACATACGGTGCTTATCTAATAATTTATGGTCATCTTAGCCCTGGAGGGGGTTTTCAAGGAGGGGTTATCCTAGCCGTGGGTGTCGTCCTTTTATTAACTTCCCATGGATACAGGTTAGTACGCGATACTTTCCAGGAAAAATTGGTTAAGACAATCGAGAGCAGTGCTGCTATAGGGATAGTTCTTCTAGGTATATCCGGACTTGTATTCAACGCATTCTTCTATAATTATCTTAAAGGAGGTACACCAGGAACAATTTTCAGCGGGGGCAACATTATACTTTTCAATATACTTGTTGGTCTCAAGATAGGGACCGGTTTTACACTTGTATTCTATGTGCTTATCAGGAGGATGGAACGTGATTGATTCGATTACTGGTGGATACTTGACAGCACCTATAACCGGTGTGATACTGATCATGATCGGACTATATGGACTCATGGTGAAAAGGGACCTGATCAAGCAGGTGATATGTATAAATATAATTTCACCAGGGGTTGTTCTATACTTCACCGGTCTTGGTTATGTTTCCGAGGCAAAAGCTCCCCTTCTCCCGTTTACCAATGTTGTAGACCCGATCCCAGCAACCCTTATGCTAACAACTCTGGTGATCGATGTGGCTGTAACTTCGTTCGCTCTAGCTCTTATCATAAAGATCGAAGAAATAGACATAGGAAGGGATGATAAGTGATATCGCTGATCGTAGCTTTGCCTATGTTTTTTGCTTTTATATTCATCATCTCCACTTACGTAAAAATCAACCGAATTTACAGAGAAGGAGTGTTTTTGTTAGGTATACTTTCACCTCTTCCGGTTTTTCTGTATAATCTAAGTGATCTACCCATCATGACTGTTTTAGGAGGATGGAGCAGGATAGCGGGGCTCGAGATTGGTATAGATGGCGTGAACTTTTTTTTTCTACTATCATCTTTCGTCGTATTCCCACTAGTTGCGATATACAGCTTAAGTCACTTTGAAAAACCCGATGAAGAACAAGAGGGGATATCTAGAGATTCTAAATTTTTTCTCATACTCCTTCTTTATGGAGGAATACTGGGTAGTTTCGTTTCTAGGGACCTTTTCAATTTTACCGTCTATTTGGAAATAACTTCGATCTCTGCGATAATATTGGTAGGTAGTTCTAATGCCAAAGGAGCTAAATTTGCTTCCTTTAGATATTTAATGTTGTATCTGATCTCATCTGTATTTCTCATCTTTTCGATCGGGATAATTTATGTTAAAACAGGATACCTAAATTTGATCCTTATCGAAGAGAATATAGTGATGACCAAAGAGATAAAAATCGCTATTACGCTCGCTTTCATTGCTTTGATGACAAAAGCCGGTATATTTCCCCTTCACTTTTGGTTACCTGAGGCACATTCTAAAGCAGATACACCCATTAGTGCACTTCTTTCAGGGGTGACGGTAAAGGTTCCAGTTTTTGGGATGATATTGTTCTTAAGATATACGAGCATCGGTTTTCTCACTCTCCCTCTATCAGCGGTAGCATTTGGGTCTATCTTGTTTGGAATCTTTATGGGGTTGTTCCAAGAAGACGTGAAAAAATTCTTAGCCTATTCAACCGTTTCTCAGATGGGTTTTGTATTGGTCGGTATAAGCACTTTGAATATATACGCTACAGAGATATATGTATTCACCCATGCCATGGTTAAAGCTGCACTCTTTATGGGGATCGGTATACTGATAAGTAATCAAGGACAAAAAAAGATCGGAAAGATCTCATTTGGAAATAAGAATTTCTTGATGGCAACTATAATATTATTGGGTCTTGCAATAGGTGGGATCTCTCCTTTCCTGGGGGCATATGCAAAATATTCGATTTTAAAAAACATGTCTAAATACGGTGTTTACCTATTTTATATAGGGTCTATAGGGACCCTCACTTTATTCACTAGGTTAATTTTCGAGTTGACAGAGTTCGACTTTAAAGAAAAGATCCATTTCGAATTCAAAGAGTTGGTTCCTTTTATTTTAGCTTTAATTTCTCTAGGTGTAGGTATATATTACTATCCTAAGTTCAGCTTCACGGATATCATATTGATAGGTCTGGCTGTGACCGCCTTTATAACGTTAAAGTATACCAAGGTATTGAAATGGAAAATCCCTCACTACTATGAGTATAACGAAGAAGGCCTTGCTGGCCAGATCAATTTTTATACGACTGTATTCGTAGTGGTCAATATTTTATTCATCTTATACGTACTAAATCTCTATGGGGGTTTACATTTATTTTAGGGGGGTATCTGAATGGAATTTAAAGATGCAAGATGGATCGATATTAAATCCATCTCAAAAATGGATCATGATATAACCTTACAGGGAGGTGAATAGAGTGATACTTTTGATAGTGGTTATACCGATGTTATTCGCTCTTTTTATTACCCTCTGCACATATTTGGGTATTAATAATAAGTATCAAAAAGGTATCTTCTTGATAGGTCTATTTTCTCCTTGGACTGTATTTTTATACTACTTGAATAAAATCGATATCCATATGATAAGTGGTGGATGGGAGAGGATTTCTGGTATAGAGGTAGTTTTAGATAGTTACAATTTTTATATGATCCTTGGAGGATTACTTCTATTCTCGTTTGGTGGGATCTATATAATAAAATACTTCGATATAGATAAAGAAAACAGAGATATCGATCCAGCGAAATCTATTTACCCACTTGTTTTGATCCTTCAAGGAAGCATATTGGGGACATTTTTATCCAGGGATATATTCAACTTCTTCGTCTTTATGGAGATATCTTCCATCGCTTCTGTTATCTTGGTAGCTTGTTCCAGTGAGAAAGGTGCTAAGATAGCTTCTTTCAGATATCTAATGATGTACTTCCTCTCTACATTTTTCTTTGTTTTTTCGATCGGATTGATCTATGTAAAGACCGGTTACCTCAATTATTACCTTATAAGCCAAAACGTAGAGGCTATCAGAGAGGTAAAAGTGGCTATACTCCTAGCAGTGTTAGCCCTGATGTTAAAAGCGGGTATATTCCCACTTTATTTCTGGCTACCAGAAGCCTATTCAAAGGCTGACGATCCGATCACCTCCATGATAGCTGGTATGGGTGGTAAGGCACAGTTATTCGGGATGATATTGATAATGTTATTTTTACCACTACATCTAGTATCTGAACCTTTGATGGTTTTAGCCCTTTCATCGATGCTGTTCGGAGCTGTTTTAGCCCTGTTCCAAACCGATATCAAGAAGATATTTGCTTATTCTAGTATGTCACAGATGGGGTATATCTTATTGGCTATAAGTTTGATAGAAGGTATGATCGCGGTATATCACTCATTTGTCCACGCATTGAGCATCGGGGGTATGTTTTTACTTGCAGGTATATTGATAAAGAGTGCAAAATCCAAGTATATAAAAGACCTTACATACAGGAACAAACCACTGGTGATGATATCCTGTTTGTTTTTAAGTTTCTCTTTGATAGGAGTGTATCCTTTTATGATGTCATATAGTAAACAACAGTTGGTCGGTAATCTAAGTGGTTACTGGAAGTGGATATTTTACTCCGTTAGCGTTGGAACTGTTATGGTTTATGCCAGGTTGAATTATTATCTATTAAAAAAAGGAAAAGATGAGCATGGGTACAAATTATCTGGAATGAAGATACTACCGCCTATAGTCTTCGCAGTAATCATGTTGATAGGGGGACTTTATCTAGCTCCAAAATTTGTGATATCGGATTTCCTTACATTGTTCGTCGGGGTAGCCCTCTTCTTAGTTCTCAATTATATTGGTTTGTTTAAACTTAGGATACCAGAGCCCTTCTCCCACGATCAAGAAGGTCTCGCTAAGGAAATAAACTACTACACCATGGCATTCGTAACGGTTTTAGTGATTATGTTATTCTACATCCTTTACTGATATATCGATCACGCTGTCTTGAGATTCCAACTCATCGATAAGTTCTTCAACACTCGTATCGATCTTACTAATATCTATAACAGCTATAAGTACTGCCTCTGTGGGGCTGATCTCTTCTCCCTCGTTGAACAAGATATTCACATTATGCTTTCCCAAAATACCGCTTATATTGGAGAGTGTCCCTGGTTGTTCTTTAAGTATGAATTCCAATTCGACCAGTTCTTTTCCTGGAAGTGCTACTCTTTCTAATCTTGCTTCTTTGACTTCTGGACTGATCTCGAGGATGAAATAAGAACCTTCGACCAGCCCTATATCGTATGAACAGTCTGGGGGGAAATCTAACTTACCGTCTTCTTTAATCTTCAATATCTCGTAATGTGTCATGGTATGTAGTAACACATTAAGATTAATAAATGCAACGTTAGGAATTTACGTAAAATATCTCGGAAACCGGCGAATCATATTTAACAGTCCAATCATTACTACATTCGAACTATGAAGAAACCTGCTAATTATGGTTGGATAGTGGTCCTCGGTGCCTTCTTAGCACTTTTGATAGCTAGTCTTCGTAGTTACAGCTTCGGCATATTTATAGATCCTCTTACGGCTGATTTTGGTTGGCCTAGGGCACCTTTAACACTAGTCCTTTCAATTTCTTTTCTTGTAACGTCTTTTCTGGGTATAGTATCCGGAACGTTGAGTGACAGGTACGGCGTCAGAAAAGTTATGACTGTAGGATCTGTTTTAGTGATCACTGGATTTGCATTGAGCAGTCAGATAACCTCCCTTGTCCAACTTTACCTTACCTTTATCTTGATCGGTATCGGTGCGAGTGCCTTTTACATCCCAGTAACTACTACTGTCACGCGCTGGTTCTCGGAAAAAAGGGGACTAGCTGTTGGGATAACAGTTTCTGCCTTGGGTATCGGCATGGCCTTCTTCCCACCGATCTTAGAACGATCAATCTCTCGTTTCGGTTGGAGGAACACTTTCCTGATAGCAGGTCTTATTTCAATGATATTACTATCTATCTCCATATTACTAATGAAACGTCCACCAGAAGACGAAACTGATGACGTCGGAGGAATCAGTTCCGATTCGGAGGATGATAGTTCTTCGGATTTTACCTTAAAACAAGCTCTTAAGACCAAATACTTTTGGTTGATCTACTTCATGTTCATGATGGCCCAGTTCTCTGCTATGACAATAACTGTACATATCGTTCCATATTCAACAGAAATCGGTGTGTCAAGTTTCTATGCCGCTACACTTCTAACGGTGATAGGTATATCAAATATCTGCGGAAGATTGTTAGGCGGTGTCACCGCTGATCGGATCGGTGTTATCAAAGGTACATCGATTTTCTTTGCGTTTCAGGGTATGATGATTTTATTTTTACCGTTTTCTGAAGGTTTGTGGATGATGTATTCGATCTCAATCCTATTCGGACTTTCATACGGCGGTTGGGTCATGATCTACCCTGTTATTGTGTCTTATCTATACGGCGATAAAAACTCGGGAGCGATATTGGGGGCCCTTGGAACCGTTGCCGGTATAGGAGGGGCACTGGGGCCGTATATAGCAGGCTACATATTTGATGTGACCGGCGCATATGATTCAGCATTTTTACTAAGTGGCGCGATGATGTTTTTATCCCTTTTTCTCTCACTTCTGTTCATCAAATTTTATTCAGATAAAGGAGTCGGGATATAGTGGAGATTACAAGAGTGATATGTTAATTTAATGAAAATATTGTAACTTTAATGAAAATATAGTAAAAAAGGTTTTTGTGTTAGTGTTTATCTTGTGTTCATTCCGGTGCTCATTCTTGTGTTCATCTTTTGTGTTCATCTTTTGTGTTCATTCTTTTTTACAAAGGTATGCTGCCTCTGCGTCTTCTTTACCGCAGTTTATGCATCTACTGTCGTATTCTTCTCCCTCGTATAGTGTACCAAGAATATGTCTATCAGTTGTTCCTTCAATAGTTTCTCCACATTCACGGCTACCGCACCAACCGATCCGAAAGATTTTTTCCTCTTTAACCTCCGATAGCTCTTCAGCATCCACGATATTTCTTTGTAAAAAGTCCTCTGCATCCCGGTACAACTTCTTTTCCATCAGTTCTATTTCCTTTTTCACCTTTTCGATGGTATCTTCGACTGAATATTCCGTCTTATCACCGGTATCTCTCCTGACTAAAGTTATGATGTCCTTCTCTAATTCATCCGAACCGACATCTATCCTTATCGGGATGCCCTTCTGTTCAGAATCGTAGAATTTGCTTCCAGGTCTTACATCTTCTCTATCATCTATGTCAGTACGTATGTCTTCTGATAGTAGATCCTCTTTTATCTGACTGCAGTACTCCCGGATATCTTCCTCCTTATCACCATAAGTTATAGGTATTATCCTTACCTGAATAGGGGCTACTGCTGGCGGTAGCACAACTCCATTTTCATCACCGTGGATACCAACTATGGCACCTACAAGTCTTGCCGACATGCCGTAAGTGGTCTGATGTACGGGTTTGTGTTCACCATTCTTATCCTCAAATTCTATATCGTATGCCTCGGCAAAATTCGTTTTGTATTGATGTATTCCAGCTATCTGAAGTAATCTACCAGTAGGTAATAGAGAATCTACACCTACGGTGTATTCCGCACCTGGGAACTTGTCCCATTCAGTCCTTTTCAATTCCAGGTTGGGGAGGCATAACTTCCTCGCTAAATTTTCCATAATCTCTAGATCTTCTGTTATCTGTTCTTCCGCTTCCTCACCGGTTTCGTGACAGGTATGCGCCTCGAAAAAATGTATCTCCCTCATCCTTGTGAAAGCCCTAGTTTGCTTTGTTTCATACCTGAAAACGTTGACCATCTGGAATATCTTGAGAGGGAGATCCGCATGAGAACGTACCCATAAGTCGAATACGGGATACATAGCCGTTTCACTAGTAGGTCGTAGTAGTAGTGGAACGTCCAACTTGTTCTTTCCAGCTTTGGTGACCCAGTATACCTCATCGCCGAAACCTTTGATATGGTCCGCTTCTTTTTGGAATTCATCTTCAGGTATCAGTAATGGGAATTTTACCTCTTTATGACCGGTTCGGTTCATGTATTGTCTAGTTTCTGAATCTATATTCGACATGAGTTCCCATCCGTACGGTCTCCATATATTCATCCCTTTTACGGGGTACCTTTTATCGGTCAAGTCCGCATCCTCGATAACCTTGTTGTACCACTCACTATAATACTGTGGATCCACCTTTTCGTTCGGGATCTTCGTTTTATTCTTTTCCGTCATCATCAACACCTTTTTCTACGATACTCTTATCACCACATATCGGACATTCCCCGAGAGCGGTGATACATGTTCTGTGATATCTTTTTCCACATCCACTGCACGTGTGTACGTTTTCTTGTATTTTACCGAAACAGATCGTACAAAGGTCTTCATCGTTATCTTTTGATCGCTCCTCTTCATGTCCATGTTCATGTAATACGCTAGCTGTCTCAGTGGATTTTCCGTCGATATCTTCTTCTTCGAATGTGTCCTCATCATTACCTCTTTTATAATAAAGTATTCCTCCAACCGCGGCGGCTATGGCTAATAATGGCAGGATATAGAGGAAAATATTCGAGAATAAAGAACTCGATTCGTCAACGACGATACTGTTCGGAGAGTTTTTAACAGACGTTTCACCATCCAAATCTGTGATCACAATAGAATATTCATATTCTCCTTCAGAATCTATATCGATCTGTGTCGACCACGTACCGTCTCCCGCGTTCCCTTCTGTAAGCATGAGCTCTTCTCTGGTCTCCTGACCGTTCTCTTCATAATACAGTTCCACCTCACGGATACCAACAGGATTTGTTATCTCGACTTCGAATTCGAGGGGATCCTCTGTTTCACCTGTGATGTTATCGAACCATACTTCGGTTGGGTCTAGTATATCGATAGAATGATCTTCTGATTCAGTTGTAAGTCCACTTTGATCAACAGCGATAAATCGGTAAGTCAGCTGACCGGTCCTGTTCTGTCTAGGTATAGTACCTGTCCAATTGATACCTTCATTTGAGAGGTGTTCAACATCTGTTATACCCGTTGGTCCAGTATATTCTAAAAATACGTTTTCTACACCGAATTCGTCGGTAATGTTCGCAGAGATCGAGATATTAGAACTCTTATACACAGTGTCCAACTCCTGGTCGAAGAAGATCTCAGGCGGTGATTCGCTGGTGAAATCGATGGTTTTATCAGAATCGAATCTTACGCCGTGTATATCCTCTGCAATATCTGAATATACCGTCAAAGTATATTCTGTTTCTGGACTTGCGTCGGTGATGTTGATCTCCATGGAATATTCGTCGCGGAATTCTAAAACAAAATCGACATCTGGAGTTATATCTATACTATTTTTTATCGATGTTTGGTTCATCGGTTTAGAAAACTCTACCGTTAAATTTCCGTTTATGGGAACTGTTGCATTTTCGAAAGACGTGTTTTCTATTTCCGGTGTACTCAGATCCAAGATTTCTAAAGTGTAAATGTTGGATTTGGTTCCCAATCCGTCTTCATCCACTGCCCAATAGTAGTATGAGAAGGTACCACTCTGGTTTTGTGCCGGAATCGAGATGTTTGTGTCATCGGTATCCAAAGAAACATTATGGTTACTGCCATCTGTTTGAGTATAATTGATGTAAGTGTCTTTTAGACCAGTATCGTCTTCTATTTCAGCAGATAGTTCTATATCATCATCTATATGCCATCTTGAGGGCGGATCGTGTTCTATAGTCGGATATGTAGCTGAGATAAAATTTAGTGTATAATCGTCTTCGCTGGTCTGTTCAGCGATACCGTTTGAATCTCCATCTAGATGGTTTCCGTAGATGTCTTTTGCTTGATTACTGATCTGTAAGGTATATTCGGTTTCTGGTTCGAATGGGTCATCCGGGATGATTTCTAAGATTCGATCGTTGATCCAATAGGTAGTGAAGTCGAAAGAATCGGAGTAGATGTTGGATGTGACTGATGTTGTGTTCATAGTTTCAGTGAACTCTATAGTCAAGTTAGAATCCAACGAGATATGGGATGTGTTCTGTTCTATATTCTTTACCGTGGGTGGTTGATGGTTGAAAAGAGTAGGTGTCCAGGCAAAGTTCTTTAGTACATGAAATCCAAAAACATCGCCTGGTTGGAAGGTTAACTCACCGTGCCATCGCTCAGTGAATCCACTATATGACGTATAGTTAGTATAACCTTGACTATCAAAATCCCAATCAAATACCATTTGTATTTTATCTGAACTTGAAAGATTTCCTTCGATATCCTTAACTATATCAAATGTGTCGATCTTCTTGTTTTTTGCAATATCATGGTATGTGTAGGGAACCGAAATGTATTGCCTAGAAATATCATACAAATGAATTTCTTTTGCCTCGTTCTCGACACCAGATAAAAACCAAGTATGATTGGCCGTTGTGTTCAAACCGAGCGCATCATCACCTATCCTTATCTTGAAATCATCCTGTGTTTCCCAACCCCCATCGGTATAGTTCATTATAGGAAAATAACTAGAACAGTAATACGGGTCATTACTCCAATCTAATGGCCTTGTACGATTGTATCTAGCTATACTGTTGATAATCTCAGAACTTTCTCTGTCACCCTCTATCTGCTCAACGATATCTAATGCAGTATATTCACCATCGCCATCTACATCCATCTCATGATGTGGCAAGGATATCCAATTCCAACTCCTCTCTTCATCTCTATTCGATAATTCAATGATCCAGAAACGGACGATGACTTTATTCTCGCTCCAACCCTTTAACTCGAAATGATGGTGCAAGGGGGCCATACGAAAAACCCGCGTACCCCGAAGCTTGAACGAGGCAACTTGGAGGATCACGCTCCCGGCTTCCACCACGAACAGG
>JAWOGF010000067.1:0-42716 GCA_046497075.1 Candidatus Saliniplasma sp. | reverse complement strand
AGTCATCTCATCGTATCCCTCATCTACCTCTATATCAATCGGCTCCTCTTCCTCTTCCAAACACCCTGCGATCATCATCGTCACCGCAAGCATCGCAATTATCGGGAGCACCATCAAACGTATTTTGGTCGTTTCAGAAATATTCCCTGTTATCATATCACCATCGACGACGCATAAAAGAATTCTCGTATATATGTATATATCGGTTTTTTAGAATCTATATCGGCTGAAATGGGGGTCTTCATTCTATCGTCTCCGTCAAGTTGACTTCAACTGTACTTTTAACTTCCTCGGACATCCCTCTTACTACACTATTCAATTTGAGTGTGTAGTCATCAGCAAAATCAAAAGGCTCGATAGTCCAAGTAACCTGGACTTCTCCAGAAAATTCATTTTTTTCCACATCAAAACCTAAAAAACTCTTTTCTGTACCTCCAGACCCCATAAGAAGCTCCTCGTATGGCCATAGATTAAGATTTTCATCTTCCAAAAAACCCATGTCAAAATCCTGGTGGCTTCTGGAAACGTTTTCACCTTCTAATGCACGCATGGTGAAAAGGAACTCCTCCGGGCTGTACTCTTCACTAAATTTTCCTTCGACATTCAATACGAGGCGCACCCACTGACTTTCACCTAACCCAATTATACTCTCAGCGATTACGTCAAAACTCAAATGATTTTCTTCGCCATCAACGTAAGTTATTGCAGTCGCGTTCCTCTCATATTCCCCAGTAGTTTCGTTTCTAAAAGAAACTCCATCTTTCTCTTTTCCAACGTACTCTATACTCATCTCATCATGATTTGAGTCTATATCTTCGATCTTCTCTCCCTCTTCCAGACACCCAGTGACCATCATCGTGATCATCAGCATCGCAATTATCGGGAGCACCATCAAACGTACTTTGGTCGTTTCAGAAATCTTCCCTGTTATCATATCACCTTCGACGACGCATAAAATAATTCTCGTATATATGTATATATCGGTTTTTTAGAATCTATATCGGTGGGACGGTTCTTCATTTTATCGTGCAATTCGAACTATTCTGTCAAACCACCAGTATCACTAAATCCTTGACAGGCTCTGTAAAACTCTATAGGGGGATATCTACCAGACCGAATAGGTAGAGGAGTGATATCAAAATCGGTTGATGTATGAGGTAAAACACCAATGTATTCTGTCCGATAAAGCTGATAAATTTTACCAATTTATTTCTACTCATATCAGGAATTTTTATGATCCTACTGTATCCAGGATAAAGCGATTTTCCGATGAATAATCCTAACAAAACCAAACCGAACCAAGGGAGTACTGGAAAATAATCCACTGTGTAAAAACTATCAGGTCTAAATCCAAGCCACAGAAGCCAGTTAAAACTGAAATTTAAATTAGCGAGGTAAAAACCAATTACCAACGAAACCGCCCCAACGACCAAGTTGACATATTTGTATCTTAAAAATGGTATAGCCAATATCACAGATAGTCCTATAAGATGTAATATACCGAATCTCACGTATCCTTCACCTTTCAAAAACAGGTAAGTAGCTATAGTTATCAATAATCCCAGCGAGAATATGAAACCTCCCCTTTTAACATATTTGATAACGATCTCAACGATTGAAAGTTGTTCCTTAACACGTGAATAGCTCAACGAAAGGGACACTCCGACAAGGGTTATGAATAATATCGCTGTAGACCTACCCAATACCAACCATACTCCAGAATTAGCATCGATCCCATAGTCCCCGAAGTAGTAAAGGTCAAAAACCAGATGATATGTGATCATCATCAACAGAGCGACCCCCCTGATGAAGTCAACTTCCCAAAACCTCTCCTTGTCCTCGAACATCCTTCTATTTATCTAAATCATCTTAAAAAGATTTTCCGCAAGGTAATATTTTCTTAGTAAGTTTTTAATTATACTAATCAATGGTTTATACATGAAACGAAGTATGCTCCCTTTGATACTGTTTCTTATCGGTATATCACTCATAATTTTATCTGTGATAACCGGGGAGTCCCAACTTGCACTCTTCCTTATATTTCCAGTGATCTATGGAGCAGGACTTATCATGATGATCGGCATCCTTTTGATATTCCTGTCCTTTATTTCATTATTTTTTATTCTCCCTTTCCAGGATGACATACAACCTACTGAAATTCAAAGGGACTCCAAGTGGGGCGGCATCATATTTATAGGCCCTATCCCGATAGTCATAGGAAAGGATAAAAGTGTGACAAAGTTCATGCTTTATATCGGTCTGATAATTGCGGTCATCATGGCTGTAATTTATACACTAATAATATTTACTTAAAGGATGTGAAACAGATATGGAAGAATTTATAATTGAAAATCTAAGAAAGATCATGGATATCGACAGTGAGAGTAAAGGCGATATGGACGAGATCATAGAGTTCACCACCTCCTTACTGGAAGATATGGGTTTAGAATGTCGGGTATTGGAAGGTGAAAATTTCAATCCCGTGATCATCGCGTCTCACGGCAGGGGCGGTGTGTGCTTCTCTGGCCATCTAGATACAGTTCCATTAGGTGACGGATGGGAGCATGAACAGGGTGAGATCGAAGACGGTAAGATATACGGCAGAGGTGCTTTGGATATGAAGGGGCCCTGTGTATCGGCCATCGCAGCGGGTAAAAAACTGATAGAAAAAGACGTACCCTTCTCATTGATATTTACCACCGATGAAGAGATCACCATGAACGGTGCACTAGAAGCGGCATCGGAACCCGAGGTAACGGAAGCCCCAGCTGTTGTAGTTGTAGAACCTACTGCAAAACTCGTCGTGACCCAGGAGAAAGGAGTGTACCAGTTCGAAATACGAACCAAAGGGATCAATGCCCATGCTAGTATGCCTGAGAAGGGGGATAACGCCATCATGAAGATGGTCTCTATAATAGAAAATCTAGATTCTAAAGGTAAGGTTCCGGCCACTAAAAACGAGATGACCTGCGCCGTAAATGTTATCGAAGCTGGTGATGCTACAAATGTTATACCAAAAAGATGCAGGGTAGAAGTTGATGTCAGGTTCCCGCCGAGTTTTACCAAATCTGAGTTGAAAGATCATCTGTTCGGAGATATAGATGAGGTTTTCGATCTAGATGTGATACAGTATTTAGATGCGGTCAAATTAGATGAGGACATGGCCTGCGTAAAAAAGATGCTTGAGATAGCAGATACTGAACTCTGGTCTGTCCCTTACGGAACCGAGATGGTCCGGTTCGCCGAGTACAATGAAAATACATTTATCTTCGGGCCCGGAGAAGTATCCTCAGCACATCAACCCGATGAGTACATAGACCTTACACACCTTTTTGAGATAGTCGATATGTATGTTGAATACGCTGAAGCGATGATAGAATCCTAAATCGGTGAGAAAGTGAAATGTGTATTCGTTTCCGACCTTCATGGGAAAAAAGAACGGTTCGAACTTCTTGAGAAAGCATTGAGAAAGTATGAACCAGACGCACTCTTTCTGGGTGGTGATCTGCTACCAGGTTTTACCAGAGATAAAAGTAAGGTCAAGAAATTTTTATCTGAATATCTGATAAGACCTCTTCAGAACATCCGTGAGGGTTTAAAAAAAGAGATCAGATGTTTCGTCATCATGGGTAACGATGATCCAAGAATTTTCGAAGACATCTTCGAAGGTTGGGATGAAGATGATGTCATCGACTATGTCAATCTAAGATGTGTTGAATTCGGGACTTTCAACGTTTGTGGGTACAGTTTCGTACCACCTACTCCATTCCAACTCAAAGACTGGGAAAAGTACGATGTGTCGCGATTCACCGATGTAGGGGCTGTATCACCGGAAGAAGGGACAAGGACCTTTGAAATCGATGAAAGAGAGATGAAGTACGACACCATCAAAAAGGACCTAGAAAGATTGAAAGACAAATCCCCGCCTGATAAAACCATCTATCTGTTCCACGCACCCCCTTATGAAACAGACCTAGATAGAGCTGACTTAGACGGGAAGGAAGTGGACCACGCCCCCTTAGATGTACATGTAGGGAGTATCGCCATCAAGAATTTTATCCAGGATGAACAGCCGTTTCTAACATTACATGGACACGTTCATGAAACCGTTGATTTAACAAGTAGCTGGGAGTGCAAAATCAGGAATTCAGTCTGTTTCTCAGGTGTTACATCTGGCACCGGTCTCGCAGTTGTCATATTCGATACTGAAGATCTTAAGGAAGCTTCAAGAGAAATATTGACTTCATGAGTCATCGTTACCCAGTGGTATCTCCGTAGCGGATCTGTATCTAGAGTTTATATGTGATGCCCAGGATGTGTTATTTTTTATGTCCTCGTCGGTAACGTAATGAACGTCTAGTATCTCATCGACTTCTACACCGGTCCTTTGCTTGTTCTCTTTGACCAATTCTTTATCCCATTTATAGAACCAGTTTTCCAGCTTTTCTTTTTCTTCCTCATCTCCGGATATGTGAACGATCAGGTCGATATCGCTTCTAGGTCCTGCAGTTGCTTCTTTTGTACTACCCACCACATACAGTCCCTTCACGCCATACAGGTCCACATCTAACTTTCTTCCTATCTCTTCGACCTTGTTCATCCTCCATTCCCAGTGATCAGGTGGTCTTAGGTAAGCAAGAGCTTCGTTAGCCTCCCCATCCATCACAACATCTAACGATCCACCAGAACTGATGTCGCTGACCTGAATGACCCTAACTACCTCTTCGTAATCCTCATAACCCGATAATACATCAGCCAATTCGTTCTCGCACCTAAACAGGAGTTCCTCGTTGAAGATATTTCCCGACTCGTCCGGATATAGAGGAAGATACTTGATATCAGCTTCAACAAGGTCTTGGAAAAAGTGTGTTCCAAAAGACAATTCAGGGAGATATCCTCCCTTCTCTTTTGCTATCTCGACCAGCAAAGAGGTGTTGCTGATATCTCTGTATTTTACAGGAACACCCAGTGTGATATCACCACGGCTGCCCCATCTTCCAGGCCCCATCAGGATGAATCTGTCCTTAGGAAGACGGCTATTCAGTTCTCCAACTATTTCCGCAACTTTTCTCATCTTTCTTTCGCTTTCAAGACTAGTGTAGGCCTCTGGAGGTACATATACAATGTATTCAATATTCTCGATATATCCCGTAGTGATGAATTTTTTACTTGAGAATAATTTATTTTTATTCTTTATATCCATCGGTATAGGTTTACGTTCTATTTCTTGAACTTGACTTTGAGGGCGGCACTGGAGAATATAAAGGTTTTCTCCGTCATGAGCGAACTCGACATCTATAGGTGTTTTTATCCTCTCTTCAAGTATATCCATAATCTTGCTCATCATCGGTAGGAACTCAGTTTTTTCGAACAGATTATCAAATGTGACTACCATGTCTTCCTCTTTTGGATCGAATAAAGCACCCTTTGGCTTCCTTAGTTCCCCGTCATCATAAACTGAAACGATCTTATCTAGGTACGGATATTCATTTCCATACTCTTCATAAATTTCGATAGCATCGACTGTTTCGATAGCTTCACTTTCTAGATTTATCACATCCATGTATCTCGGGGAGTATTTGATCCTCTCTTTGGTCAAGGTATTGACCCTGAGTTCAGGTCTATTTGGAGAAACCAATATCGGATAATCGTTCCCAACTCTATCGACTGCTCTAGTACCCAATCCAGGAACCAACCTGAGGATACCGTCATCTCTGTTGATACGAGGAGACCATCTGAATTCGTTCTTGCTGAAAGCAACACCGGCGAATGCGGGGACATGGTAAGGCCCTACCTCTTGACCGACGACTTCCTGTATCAGTATCCCCATCTCCTCACTGAAATCCAGCATACCTCTTTCTTTTCGATACTCTATTGGGTCCGGTCCGAATGTAGAAGCGTAAACTTCAGCTACAGCTTCCATGAGCGCTTGTAATCTTTCTTCCTCGCTTCCTTTGTTCGGCAAAAATAAGCTTTTATACTTCCCTGAAAAAGCAGCTCCGAAGCTATCTTCTAATAGACTAGAGGAACGTACGATGATAGGATTATCATCTATGTCCCGTAATATCCTTTTCATCCCTTCAACGATCTCAGTTGTAAACACCGCATTTTTCATTATCTGTTCTAAAAATGGTTGTTCCTGTCTGATGCGGTCAGGGTCTAAATATTTAATATGGATGACTTCATCCAGGTCATTGTAGTGAATGAGGTCGAACATCGTGTCAGAAGTTAAATACCAGCTTTTGGGAAATTTTATATCTCTCAATTCACTGTGTCTATCCATCTCTTTCTGAAGGATCTTATGGGCTAGATAAGCTCCCGACGTTTTTCCACCCAGTTTGCCGGCTCCCTGAGCAGGTCCCACCATATGTTTGAGCAGTGAAACGAAATCTTTGACTTTGATGTAATTCTTTGCAACATTTATATATTCTAATCTATCCGTGAAGAACCTCTGGATCAGAGCGGTTCGGATAGCCATCTGGTCCTCTGGAGCCAATGCTGTTTCAGCATCCGGTTTGTCGAAGAAACGGTTCAATTCATCTGTAATCTCCACCAATGGTATCCCTTTTCTTTGAGAAGTTAAAAGTAGAGGCCTAGCTTTATCTTCTTTCAACCACCTGTGGAATAGTTCTGAGATCTCCTCTGGATCTAAACTCTTTCTAGCGATCTCGAAAACGCCTTCCTGTACCTCCCTTAATGATTCTAAATCTTGTTTGGGATTAGGCATATTTATACCGCACCACTTCGGAGTCTCAGAATCAGGATTGACAGGACATACATCATTCAACAACATAGATATCTTTTCGTTTTCGTTCCGATATAGATAATATACCATCTTTCTAGTCATCCGAAGAAGAGTCTTCGGGTCAGTTCTCATCAACAGGTCTATGATCACTTCCCAGTCCTGTTTTTCCTGAGATATCTTTTTCTTAACTCTTCTCTCCTCGATGAACCTACCCAAGAGATCAGAGATGGTGTTCAACAAACGACGTTCTTCTATCAAAAAGGGTCCTTCGTCCATCTCGGGTTTTTCTTCTAGATAATAAACCTCCAGAGAACCTTTTATATCGCCTTCAACTTCGATGATACTCTGCTGCTTCCATTTTGTTTCCTGGAAATTATCGGTTTTATATTCATCACCATTTATCTTGATCCTAGCACAGGTGATATCCTCATACTGCCAAGAGGGGGGTATGAGTTCAACGATCCTTTGTAAAGCTTCCTCTAAAGAAAGACTCGTATCGTTGACGATCTCTGAGATACCATAAATACAGTTTAGTTCTTTTACACGTTCCTGAAGCTCATCTAATTCCTTCCTAGGTGTGATTTTACTTTCCAGTTCTTTCTCCAGACCGTTTTCAATATTTATTTCGTCGCCCATAGTATTGACCTTTTTGATATAGTAAAGATAAATTGCTAAATAGTTTTGTCGTTTAATCAATCTTCATTAACATCCTTTTTAGACTTTTTGACTATCACACCTTTTCCAACCTTACCATCTATCATAACATCTAATGATTGATCGGTCTTTACATGTTTGACATCCATTTTTTCGTCTTCAACTTCCTGGGAGTCCAGCCATCCCCAGTCGACACTACCTGGTCCAGTGATAAGATAACCCGCTTGGGAAGAGATCATGTCATGGAAGAAATGTGAGCCCTGAGAGGGGTCAATCCTTCTCCCTTCCGTAGGCGTTTCGACTATAACTTTAGCTCCAGCTATATCACTCCACAGTACGGGTATCCCCAGCCATTCATCTGAGCTCCCCCACCTGCCTGGCCCGATCAGGATATATGGTCTGTCATTGGACATCAACTTCTTATTCAATTCCCGCAATTGTTCGACAGCCCTTTGAGTATTCTTCATATCGAACTCATCCGGTTTTATGTAAACAACGTCCTTTATCCCTTTCATAACACCATAACCCAACGCGTTTTGACTCGAACATACCAAATTTTCTTCCTTACATTCGTCCAAATCCACATCCAAAAACATGTCTTTAGACATCATGCTCCTTATCTGAAGTATGACCAGTTCTGCAGGTTCGTCTTTACCTTCGTTTAGATTGACTGCAAATTCGATCTCCACGGGATAACCCAGTGCGATCTCGCTGACCTTTAAAAGCATTTTAAAAGCCTTCGCTAAAGGTATCGCATTGTACTTCACTATCGGTCCAAAATCCACGATCATCGGACCTTCATGGTTCGTACCGGGATACAACCTATCGTTTCGAGGGGAGTAAGTTGAAACGACTTTTTCTAGCACTCCATGTTCCTTCGCTTTATCTAAACTCAATTTAACAAGCGAGGTCTCTTCGTCCTTTTTAATCCTCTTGTAAACTGATTCAAGGTCTACCGCATAGAAATCATTCTGGGAATATCTCATGAAATCCTTAGGAGTACCCGATAATGGTGCTTTTGGATGCTCAGGGCAGAAGCAGAATGTGTTACTACCATCCACGACAGCTTTCCCCAATCCAAGCGCTAGATATACTATTCCGTCCTCAGCTTTACACGGTCCAGATGGATAATGATTATAGGATTTAGCTACACCGGAGATAGTAGGGTAAAAATATTTCCCATGTTTCTCACCGATGACCTCCTGAAGCATCACAGCCATCTTCTCGTCACCTAACTTTTTAGGAGTCGATTTTAGATAAGTTCTAGCCTTCTCGAAAAATGTAGATGCGTAAACATGTTTGATAGCGTTGCATACCTCTTTGAACCTGAGATCTGTTTCCCAAGAATCGTTTGGCAGAAGTACGGAGGAGTATATACCTGCGAAAGGCTGCATCATAGAATCTTCTAAAACTCCAGAGGACCTTACGATCAACGGGGTCCTTGTTTTTCTTACGAAGGACCTTAAATCACCGATCACTGTAGCGGGTAAAGCCCTATCTATAAATTTTGAGGATATACGTTCATCAGATGTATTCTCGATATAGTCCGTTACTAGGTCATTTTTTTGGATAAATTTCTCATAGATATCCGTAGATAAGACCACACTTCTAGGAACTGTTATGTGTAGCCCCTCGAACATCTCATCAGTTACATACCTAGATAATATTTTGGCCATAAAAGCTATACCTCTAGCTTTACCGCCTAAAGCTCCCTTACCGATCCTACTTATCTTTGCGGGATGATCTTCACCTTTCCTTTCAAAATTCGAGATCGATCCCCGATGTGAGGAATATCTGTGATCCTCTAACACCCGGGCTACCTCGTTTTTTATATCTCCGGCATCATCCCAATTTTCTAACACGGCCTCTATCTCTTCAGCCAACTTTTCTTCAGCTCTGGCTTTCAACCATCTTGGGATCTCACCCTTTTCGAGATATTTCTTCAAGATATTTTCGTCGATGTTCAATACTGCCTTTTCTAGATCTTCAAAACTCTTTATGACAGATAACTCTGCTCCATATTCGTTCTCGATGACCACTTCAAGGGGCCCGATGTTCCTTCTAACGAATTCACTGATCTTTGAAGTTAAGGTCGGTGAATCTTTCAATATGAATTCTATATCACTGCTTTCAGGAAGCTCTTTAATAGGTTCCGAAGATTGAACCATGATAGATATATCCGATTTTTCTTCCTCGACTTCTAAAGCGAAATTTACTCCCACTTGTTTATCCTGTTCTTCTTTTCCACTACAGTGATTATCGGTCACCAAGCATATAAGGTTCTCTTTATGACCTCTATAGAGAACTTTTCCTTCTTCTATATCTGAGGCTAGTAGAACATAGGGTCTATTCCAGTAACGCTTAGATTTAATACCCCTCGGCAGGTCCTCTTCGATCACGGCATCTAGATACATCCAAATCTCATCGTAGATCAGGGGTAAAAATTTAGAATAGAATTGTATAGAATCTTCGATGACTAAGATACCTTTACCGTTTTCGGAAAGTACGCCGTTTTCTAAATTCCTCTTATCTTCGATATACTGGACTATGCTTAATATGATCCTTCCGTCCCCATACCACGTGAACGCTTCACCTATAGTACCCGTTTCGTCCTCGATGAGGACATTCTCTATCTCTGAAGTGTCGTTACCTATCAAAACCACAGGTATTTCTGGATGATCTTCTTCAACTTCACGAGTCAAGTTGAGTATATCCATATCTACTGGTTTGTTGAAAACTATTATCAGGTCGATATCCATATCTTTAAGGGTCTCTAAACCCATTTCCCCTTTCTCGACGTGTGTGATGTTGGGTACTGCGCTGAAATCTCTTTTACCAAATATCTCTTCGAATAGTTTCTCCAACCGACCTTCCTCTTCAAATAAAAAATAATCGAAAGATGGGGCGATGATCAGGACGTTTTTAACGGAGAACGCCCTGATAGATTCGTCTCCCGTAGCTTCGATATCGGGTTTTGGTGAAACGCCTGTAATCTCTTTTACGGCTTTCTTTATTTCCTCTTCTCTATCTCTCATCTATCATTCACTATACCCAGCCGCGTTTGTTGCAGGCCTCAGCGACTCTGTTGATAGCGATCATGTAAGCAGCATCTCTTATACGGATATTTTTACGCTGTGCCAATTCCCATACCTCATAGAAGGCATCAGTCATCTGATTATCGAGTTTGCCCAGGACTTCTTCTTTCGGCCAGTAATAATTTTGATTGCTCTGAACCTGTTCGAAGTAGCTGCATACAACACCACCGGCGTTAGCAAGGAAATCCGGGATCACCATGATATCTCTTTTTTCCAAAGTTTCGTCGGCCTCTGGTGTTATCGGTCCATTCGCACCTGATATTATCAATCTAACTTCATCCTTTATGTCATCTACGTTCTCTTCCGTGATTGCATTTTCTAGAGCTGCGGGTATCAGTATGTCAACTTCGTGTTTCAACCAGTCCTCACCAGATAGTCTTTCGTATCCCTTTGCTTTTGCTTTTTTCTTGTCGATGGAACCGAATCGGTCTGTGATATTTCTTAATTCTTCTAGATCGATTCCAGATTCCCTATAGTAACTGTAGGCACATCCATCTTCCTGGTCCCAACAGGAAACCGAAACCACCGTTCCACCGTATTCGAGGAACAACTCAACAGCGTATTGAGCGACATTTCCGAATCCCTGCACAGAAGCAGTCATCTCATTGATATCCAGATCCATCTCTTTCAATACTTCTCTAAGCACGTAAACGAGACCATATCCAGTAGCTTCCGTACGTCCTAGAGATCCACCCATATCAACAGGTTTACCAGTTATGACGCCCGGTTTCTTTGATCCGTGTATGTTTTCATATTCATCCATCATCCAAAGCATGTGTTGGGCAGTGGTCATCACATCGGGAGCCGGGACATCTTTCTCCGGGCCTAACTGATCCGGGATCGCCCTAACGTAACCTCTACATATCCTTTCCTGTTCCCTTTCTGAAAGATCATGTGGATCACAGATAACTCCTCCTTTTCCTCCACCGAGTGGGATGTGAGCGACCGCTGTCTTCCATGTCATCCACATAGCCAATGCCCTTACAGTATCGACGGTCTCTTGGGGATGAAATCTTATTCCTCCCTTGCATGGTCCACGTGCATCGTTATGTTGAATCCTGAAAGCTTCAAAAACTTTTGTAGATCCATCGTCCATCTTTATCGGTAAATTGAAGTGATATTCTCTTATCGGTTTTCTGAGCAAGTCCCTCGTTCCTTCATCGAGGTCCAATTTATCGGCTATTCTATCAAACTGTTCTTGGGCCATTTTATACGCATTAAAACCTTCTTTTGCCATTTTTTCGCCACCTTTATAGGGTTACTTGAGCCAAAAAGACAAGGGATATAAATAGTTGATTTACAGTTTTTTAGCTCGTTATTGTACAAGATGGTTAAATTATTTAATCTTTATCGCCCAAACTCCCAAATAAATAGGATATCTGTAAAATATCAGATATAAAAATATTAAAAAATAAATTCTGGACGAGCCTTCACCCGTTCAATCCAACTTGTGTACTTTTTTCTAGATCCCACAACCTTCTCTCCACCAAGCCTAAAGATACTTTATGAGGTTTGATAGTGTGTATCATCTTAGATGACAGTATAGTGTTGGATATCGCTCCTATACTCCCTGGAAACCTAGAGTTCAATTTTTCACCCCAGTTGAAAAAATCTTCTATAGTTTTAAAGGCCGAGAATATCAGAAAATTGTACTTCTCCGTACTCGTTTCAACAGCCCTGGGCACGTGATCGTTGTTGGCGATATACCTCTTGACATTATCCACGTTGGATTTCACCTCTAACAAAGATACGACCAGGTTATAGTTAGGCGGTACTAAGAGATTTTTAAAGAAACAGCGCGGTTCTTCTATGACGCCTCTGTCAAGAAGAGTTTCTATCCTGCGTCTTACAGTTTTTCGATCTGCATTTATTTCCCGTCCTATGGCGGATGCGTTCGTTCTAAAACAATCACCTCTTACAAGGAGTTCAAGAAGTTTAAAGGTAGTATCATCCAATTGGACCCCATTCATCTCCAGATAACCCTGCTCTTCGTACTGTTTTTTTAAGGCACGGATAAAACAGTTAGGATCGTATTTGAAACTCAGTTTATTACTGAATATCTCAGCGTGTGCGGGAACACGGTTTTCTCTAGATGGGATCTTTTTGTCTTTCACGATCTGTTCTCGCCAAGAGTGATAGGATTCTAAGTCTTTAAAAAATTCTATCAAAAGGGTGTTGTAAGAACCTTCCATACAGGAAAATGCTGCAAAGATGTGGGAATCGTCTTTGTAGAAATTTGCAGCTTCAGCAGTCCTGGGCATATCCGCTTTAACAAGCACGAGTAGGGGATACTTTTCAAATAGATATGGAAATGGGTAAAGCGGTGGATTCAATATTTTCTCATCGTAAAGCATCTTCAATTTTCTTTTCGCGGTAGCTCGATGTATCCCAAGTTCTTTAGATATATGGCTTATATTGGCATGGACGGATCTCCCTGGCACTAAATACCTGAGAAGTTTAAGGTTCAATACATCATCTAAAGGTTCCATATCTGAGCCAAAAGCCTTAGGGCTATATTACTGTTGGGCATTATTTCTACTAGATTAGCCCAATGTGTATGGTTCAGGGTCTGTATCTGTTGGGTGTTCTCGGGAAAGCGGTGGAATCACGTATATGGTCCAGATTGCACAACCACATGATGACACGTTCGATCCCCAATCCATAACCGGCATGAGGAACACTACCGTATCTTCGGGTATCCAAGAACCACTCATAGTTGGATGGATCTTCTCCTTCTTCTTCAAGTCTATCTATGAGAGAATCTACATCCGTTTCCCGGACACTACCTCCTATCAATTCACCAACATGAGGTACCATCAGGTCGTAACCGAGAACTTTACTTGGATCTTCTTCATCTCTCTTCATGTAGAAAGCCTTTATCTCTTTGGGGTAGTGAGTTACGAAAACTGGCTTCTCGAATATCGAGGTTAGTTTCTTTTCTTCAGGAACTCCGAAGTCGTCGCCGTATGAAACCTCCATCCCCGCATCTTTTAACTCATCGATTGCTTCATCGTAGGTGATCCTCGGGAAGGGTCTTTCCAGCTTTTCTAGATATTCTATACCCTCCTCGTTTATGTTTTCCATCTCTTTTCTATTCTCATCTAAAACCTTTTTAGCTATATGGAGTACCAGCCCTTCGCCCAATTTTATCAGATCATCATTATCCAACCAGAGCCCTTCTACCTCAGCGTGCCAAAATTCGGTCAGATGTCTAGGGGTTCTAGATTTTTCAGCTCTGAAACTGGGTGCGATAGTGTATATATCTCCTAGGCCGAATATCGCTGATTCTGCATAAAGCTGCCAGCTTTGAGTTAGATATACTTCCTCGTCAAAATAGTCAACAGGGAATAAAGTCGAACCACCTTCACACGCCAGCGGTGTGATGATCGGGGATTGGAATTCTTTGAACCCTTTCATTCTGAAAAATTCGTGGATAGCTCCAAAAACAGTGGAACGTATCGAGAGTATATTTCTCATACGGGTAGAACGTACCCATAGATGACGGTTATCCAGTAGATGTTCCACGCTCTGGTCTTTATGTATGGGGAAGTCTTCAGAGGAGTGCACTATCTCAAGGTCGCTCGCTCTTATCTCGTAACCTCCTGGAGCCCTGTGATCTTCAGCTACTTCACCACGGACCATCAATGAGGATTCGACCAGTAGCTTTTTGATATCTTCGAATTTATTTTCATCAAAATTATCCTTCGCTATCGTAACTTGAACTATCCCAGATGGATCACGTACGTTAAAAAACACCATATTACCTATATCCCTTTCACGATGTATCCATCCGCGGATACTAACTTCTTTTCCAGTGTGTTGGCCTTCCAATATCTCAGATATATCAACGAATGTATCGCCGTCGAATCCACTAGTTTCGCTTTTTTTGGTACCTTCTTGGTCCATTTTATCCACTCAAGTGCAGCAGTGAGGTTTTTAGATAAAAGCATTTTGGAAGTGATAAGGGGGTAAAGCGGGAAGGAATGCGATATTTTGATTATGGATACTCAATATAAGTATTTGTAAGCCAGATAGATTTTTTCAACTTCAAAGTTGAGCTTTTCTAACACTATGTTGTACTTATCCATTTTTATATTCAGGAATTATATAAATACATGCCGAGCTATGCTATTATCGTGAGAAAAATGAGAAGAACAAACACGAATGGAAAGATAAGGGGCCTGTATACGACCGGAACCCTAGACGAAGTTAGATTGTTGACGGGTTTGAATTAAGATCAAAAAGAGAAAAGAGGTGGAATAAATGAGAAGTAATTACCCGACCCAAAAATATAGCGAAGCGAGATTGTTGACAGGACAATATTAAGAACGAAAAGTGTGGTGGCTCCAGTCACCACCCTTCAGGAACTTTTTTTCCCTTTTCTAAAGATCTTCGTATATCATTTTTCATATCTAAAACTGCCTGTCTAGATGCCTTGGCAAAATTATTTTCTCCAAATTTTTCAGAATACGGTTCTTTTTCGTATGCGAAGATGATACCCCTTGAAGAGTTAACTATACCTCCGTATCCATCATCATTGAAGCAGGGTATGATATCATCGGCGGTACCACCCTGTGCACCATAACCAGGTACTAAAAAGATCGCTTTCTTCATCATCTCTCTTAGTTTTTCTGCTTCTTCTGGATATGTTGCACCAACAACAGCACCTACTGATGAGTAACCTTTGTGACCTACCAGATCATCACCCCATTTCTTTACTAATTCACCCATCAATTCGTAAACTTTCCCCTCACCTTTAATCTCCTTGTCCTGCAGTTCCCCGGAAGACGGATTAGAAGTTTTGACCAATATGAATATACCTTTCGCATATTTTTTGCACACATCTAAGAAAGGTTCCACACCATCGGTTCCAAGGTAAGCGTTGACTGTCACCATATCTGAGTCGAAAGAGTATGTAAAGTCCTTGTTTATCCGTTCTACCTCGCCGAGGTGAGCCGCTGCATATGCTTTAGCTGTACTCCCGATGTCGTTCCTCTTGACGTCTGATATAACTATCAGGCCTTTATCTTTGGCATAATCTATTGTTTCTTCGAACGCCCTCAGACCATGGCCGCCGTACTGTTCGTAAAAAGCAACCTGTGGCTTCACCGCTGGTACGATATCTTCGATCTCGTCGATTATCGATTTATTGAATTCTTCGAAGGCGTATCTAACAGCCTCAAAAGGACTCTCCGCCCTATCCACCGCCTCTTCCTTGATATGATCTGGTATCCTATTGATTCTCGGATCCAATCCAACGACTGATGGGTTCTTCTTATTATCTATAGCTTCCAATAACCTATCTGCAAGATTTTCTTTATCCATGGATTCACCTAGATTGTTTTCCAAATATATTACTTATTCTTTAACGTTTCTATTCCTAGAGTGTAAACCTAGAGAGACACAGTAAAATATAACTGGTCTATTACTAATCATACATAGATAAGATGAAAAAAGTAGAGAAAGACCATTTGAAAAATTCAGTTATAAACACTATGTTGGACCATAAATCGATCAGAAGCTATAAAGATGAAATACCTTCTGATGAGGAAATAGAGTCCATAGTCCGGGCTGCCCAACAAGCGCCTTTTGTTTCCCAGCTTTACAGTGTTATCTTATCTAGAGAGAAAGATGAACATCCGTTTGACGCCCCTCTACTTTTCACGATCTGCGCCGATTTCCATAAATTCGAAGTGATCATGAAAAAGAGGGGTTGGGAACCAGTAACAAATGACTTATCGATACTGTTTTTCGCTTTACAGGACGCGTGCTACGCGGCTCAAAACATGGTCACCGCAGGAGAGAGTATAGGTATAGGAAGCTGTTTCTTGGGTGCCGCACCCTATAAAGCAAAAAAGCTGAAGGAAAAATATGACATCCCCGATAAGGTGTTTCCGATAGTACAGTTAGCCATGGGATATCCAGATGAGGACCCATCACCTAGACCTAGATATCCAATGGAGTACGTGCTTTTTGAGGAGGAGTATCCAGAACTTACAGATGAGATGATCGAAAGTGCCATGAAAGAGATGGATGAAGGATATCTAGACCAGGATTATTACAGGAAATTAGATGCTAAACTGGCGGTTCAGGGAAACGAGGAGGATGAGTATACCTACGATGACTACAGTTGGACTGAGCATATCAGTAGAAAATGGGGTCAGTGGTATAAAGATGTAGAACAGCTGTTGGAACAGTTAGAAAAATGTGGATTCGATATCACCCGTGAAGAGTGACACGAATACCAAAAATTCACTGTCTTCTGGGATCCTTTTCCATTACTTCGATATTGTCGAAATACTCTATCTTAGGAACTCTGTTCGCCTTCGATTGTACTACCTCGACTTCACCGGTATCATTCTCTATCTCGATTTTACCGACTTCCTCTTCTCGAATTCCATGATTCTTCATATTTCTAACGATATCCCATTTTGAGGCATCTTTTTTAAGCGAGAATCTAAAAGGTACCATTCCATATATATCTGAGAGTTCGTTGTAATCGGTCTTCATCTTGACCCTACCGGTCCCGTCGATCTCTTTAACCTCTAAACTTTTATCGATGTACTCCTCGATCCTCTCCAGGAATTCCAGTTCTTCACCGGTTACGAATGTGATAGCCTTCCCATCCTTACCCAACCTGCCGGTCCTTCCGATACGGTGAACGTAATCCTTTTCATACCTCGGGATATCATAGTTCACGACATGGGTTATATTTTCAACGTCTATACCTCTTGCTGAAACGTCAGTGGAAACTAGAATATCTATATCGCCTTTTTTGAACCTGTTCATAGTATTGGTCCTAGCGGATTGGCTCATGTCGCCGTGCATAGGATGAGCCTTGTATCCAAGCCTCTGAAGTTTCTCAGATAAAATCTGGGTCCACTTTTTTGTGTTAGAAAATATCAGATATTTACCTGGTTCAGTGTCCAACAATGCTGAAAGTCTAGCTAATTTATTTGTCTTACCCACGCGTATGAAGTACTGATCGATCCCTTTGGCGGATACATCATCCTCAGAGAGAAGCATCCTATGTGGATCATCCATGTACTTCCTTGCCAACCTCATTATCTCGCTGGGCATAGTAGCCGAATAAAGCATCACCTGTTTGTCATTATTGGTCCTAGAGATTATCCATTTGATATCTGGAAGAAATCCCATATCCAGCATCCTGTCGGCTTCGTCCAGTACAAAAAAATCTATATTTTTTAGTTTGAGTTCTCCCCTTTTCATGAGGTCGATAACTCTTCCTGGAGTACCTGCTACGAAAGATGCATCCTTCAGCTTGTTTATCTGACGGCTGATACTAGCTCCCCCATATATAGCCACGGTTTTCAAACCGTGATGTTTGGCTATCTTCCTGGCTTCAAGTTCAACCTGCTGTGCCAACTCTCTCGTAGGTGTTAACACGATAGCTCTCACACCGTTCCCAGCTTCAATACTTTCGTATACCGGTATCAAAAAGGAATGGGTTTTACCCGAGCCTGTCCTAGCCTGTACCACAACATCATTTCCTTCCAGAGCAGGTGGTATCGCTTCTGCCTGTACTTCGGTAGCTTGCTCAAAATCTATGTCTCTTAACGCAGAAAGTGTATTTCTGTTTATAGAGAATTCTTCGAATTTAGTGATTTTACTCATAATTGTCAACCCTTTCTTTGATTTCTAAAGATTAATGTTCAATTTCGTTCTTTGACCCTCTCACAATGAGGGTCCTTTATAAACTTGCCCCTTCCTTATTTAAATGAGGTAGGTTCCTTTCTCCATTATCATCTCATCATCCAACCAAATGTCACAATCCTGGAGTACAAGGTCTACATGTTTGGGACATTTCCATCCAGCGAAGGTCATATTATCGTTAGGGTCCCCAAAGGCTATATGGGCTGTAGGATGTTTTTCATCCATGAGTATGTTGCCTATCAGTTCTTCTAGAAAGATATTTGTCCCCAGGCCAACTTCTCCTACGATCTGAGAACACTCGTATTCGTTAACATATTGGGTAAATTCCTCTTTGAGTTCAGTATCTTTACAATCGATATCGACCACTTTGGGTCTATCGAATGTCTTTATGGTTAAAGTCAACTCTGCGTTTTCGATCTCATCCAAAGAGAACATACCATCGAAATAATCTCCCATAGTTCCGTCCGCAACCACTGTACCTTCCATAGTATCTGGAGCTGTGTATACTTCACCATCTGGTAGGTTGAGCCAATCACCTGCCTGCTTTGATATACCCGTAGCTGCAACCCATTTGAATCTACCTACCTCCACTGAAAGGTCGGTTCCCTTATCTGTTTTTATCCTCATATCTGTAGCCTTCTTTGCGACAGAATGAACCTTCTGAGTGAATTCTTCCACTCTTTCGTAATCAACATCGATTCCCTTTTCTACTATCTCCTCAGTGATATTCATCATATGTGCATGTCTACCACCGTTCACCCCGGCGTTGAAAAATGGCATACGGACAGTGTCTAGTTCACCTTTTATCGTTTTTGCTACGAAGAAGGTCACTGTCGCTTCCGTTGCTTTCTTATCTATGGTATCTGGTAACCTGTTCAACGGCCTTTCCCCATATATATCTAGGTTAAAATACCGAGTATCTGGCGTTATATCCAATACCTTTTCTCTGATGCAGTCTGCGATCTTCTTGCTTTCGTTATCAGTAACGATCACGACCTTATCGTTTTCTGAAATCGACATGCAGGTATTGACTATCACTTCGCATCCATTTTCCAATGACATATACCTCTGGATATAGTACATATTATAAAATATTTGTTGGTTTTTACGAGTACCAAAAATTTTTAGTTGATGTTCTACAATAATCTTACATAGGAAGAGGGAAAAAGATGAAGGTGAGATGGTTAGGCAATGCCTGTGTAGAGATCTTTGGTGAAGACCATGTCTTGATCGATCCGAATTTTTCAGTAGAACCTGAGAAGAAACCGGATCTTGTCCTGGTCACGCACGAACATGACGACCATTTCGACACAGATGATTTTGCAAAATACAAAGACAATGTGGAGTTACTCGCCCCCGAACCGACACTGAAAAAGTTCGACTTAGATGGTATTGGTGCGGAACCTGGGATGTACTTCAAAGACGTTAAAATCCTGGACTGCCAGTGTTGGAATGCAGAGCAAAGTGTCAGTTATTACTACGACGGAGTTTTACATTCTGGTGATTCCAACATATTCCCGGAAGTAGAAAACGTAAAACTACTTTTCACGGCTTGTTTCCCTGACTATTACGATGATTATCTCTCTGCTTTTAAAAGATTGAAACCTGAGTTGGTAGTACCATTCCATTATGACCCTGAGGATGGATCCGAGGATGCAGAAGGTCTGGTGGAGTTGATGGACGAGGAAGGTATAAACGGAACTCTATTAGAACCCGGTGACTCTGTAGAGGTCTAGAAAGCTTTTTACCCCTTTATTTTATTAAACTATTGGGTAAAGACCATGAGGACCGCGATAATAAATACAAGATTGATAACATTCCAGGGCGAGGATTTGGGTATAATCGATGATGGAGTCGTATCCTATTCAAACGGAAAAATCGACTTTGTAGGTAAAACATGTGAGTTCGACAGAAGTACAGCAGAACAGGTCATCGACGGCCGAAAACACGTGACGATGCCTGGTCTGATTAACGCCCATACCCACACTGGTTCAACGATCTTGAGGGGGGCGGCACAAGATGTACCCGAGATCGAGTGGATGAATAAAGCTATCAGACCTTTCGCAAAACACCTTGATGAAGAAGATAAGATATTAGGTTCGAAATTGGGTGTGATAGAAGGACTGCGCTCAGGTATAACGACCTTTGGAGAATATACATCGGATGTTGGAAGGTTGATAGAGGAGGTTTACAAACCGTTTAATGTTCGAGTTTCCGCTGCGGAGATTATCAATGAAGTCGTATCAAAGAAAGAGAGTATGGGCCCAAAAGAGATATATGAATTGGACGGGGACAAAGGAAAAAGATCCCTGAATGAAACGGATAAATTATACGACACGTATCAGGAGTCGAAATTGATCGATATACTATACGGACCCCAGGCACTAGATATGGTATCCATCGATACCCTGAAAAAAGTAAAAGAGCATGCAGATAAGCGGATGGCAAAGATCCACATGCACGTTGCCCAGGGAGAAAGAGAATCCCTGCAGGTCAAGGGGAGATATGGCAAGGATTCCACCACTGTGAATGTTTTAAAGGGATTGAACATGTTAGACAGTTCCCTTATCGCTGCCCACTGTCACGACACTACACAGAACGAAAAAGAGATCATGGTTAAAAATGATGTAGATATGGTCGGATGTCCAAGTTCCATCGGGATGATAGATGGCATCGTACCACCGGTATCAGACTTTTTGTCACTTGGCGGTACGGTGGGATTAGGTACGGATCAAGCCCCTGGTCCAGGAACTCACAACATGTTCAGAGAGATGAGAACCGCATCGATATTGACCAAAACCAAATATAGAGACCCTACTATACTTCCTGCCTGGGAAATACTGAACTTAGGCTGTCTAGGAGGAGCCGAAGTGTTAGGTCTTGATGAAAAACTCGGATCTATTGAAGAAGGTAAAGCTGCGGATATAATAACAATCGATATTTCAAAAGCAAATCTGACACCCTCAGTTGACTACCCATTTCATAATTACATACCCAATCTAGTATATTCCGCCACCGGTTTCGAAGTGGATAACGTGGTCATCAACGGTAAATTCATAATCAAAGAAAGTGACTTAGTGGATATAAACGAAAAGATGGTATTAGATGAAGCTCAGGATAGAGCTGTAAATCTATTCAAAGAAGCTGCTGATGATTGGGAAGAAGTGGACAGTCACTTGGTGGATATCGCTCGACAAAGCCTGATCTGATCACTTTTTATGAAACAGGTATCGTCCTATGTACAGACATATATACTCTCTGCCACTTACATAAAATTCCACCGTGTTCTCTTTCTATTCTCCATCAAGATAATATAATTCAAAGTCATAAGTCATCGATATCTTTCTCCTTCGGAATCAACATCATCGATTGTTCCTCAAGATTATCTAGGAACTCAAACCTCAAAAGTCCTTCATGTTTCTCCACCTTTGTTTTCCTTTAACTCATCGATTCCTCTTTCCCTGACTTTCACCTCAATACGATTATAAGTTACAGACTAAACATTATTTTTGACTTCCCTCCAAAAATTTTAATTCAACCGATATTTATTACAAAATCATATGCATCCCTTAGAACCCATATTGATAGGTGTTTTAGCGATCTTGGTTCATGAGGTTTTTCACTACATACCCCATATAGCCATGAAAACTAAATTTGAACGATTCGTAGTTTCGATCAAATCAGTAGGGTTCCAGTTCTCTAATGAATTTTTGAGAGAAAAAAATAAGGTTTTAGCAGTTTACCTTTTCCCACTTACTCTATCCTCAATACTATTTATCGACATTTATGCACCAAGGATATTCATATTCGGTGTAGTCAATCTCCTTTGGAGTCTTATGGATCTTACGACCCTAGCTTCTCTGCTCACTAAATTACCAGATGAAAGAGTCGATTGGGCTGATAGGAAGGATGAAAAGGCTAGAGAAAAGGCTATAATCGACATTTCAAGGTCTAGCTGAAAGATCTAGCTGAATTTACTCCTATACAACTCGTCGATCTTTGAAGCCATTATAAAATCGTTCTCAGAAAGGCCATCTATAGCGTGGGTATATAGTAGAAATTTGACCGTATTCCAAGATATATATATATCAGGATGGTGTCCCTCCTTCTCAGCGATCTCAGCAACCTCATTTACAAATTCCATAGACTCTTCGAAGTTTTTGAAACTAAACTTTTTCTTGATCTTATGTGCCCCTTCTCTGTCTATTTCCCAGTTCATAACGTCTTCTAAGAACCTGTCTTCTTCTACTTCAGGCATTGGAGACTGTCCGCCTTCACAAGGGACACAATGTTTTTTCGATAACTTCATCCGCATAACCCAATATTGGAACTTGTAACCGATTAATTAAAATTTACCCTTATTAGAAGTAGAATAGATCGACTGCTTTTGCGTTGATAAGATCACCATCGATAGAAATCAAACTATACCATAAACTAAAATAATACCAAAAACAGGTTAAACTGTTAGCTCTCAAGGTGTTTGTCCTATCTCTTACGGTTCCAAACTGAGAGTGATCGACATAGAGGAAACATTTACAGTCCGATCTTCCTCTTCCTGTTCGATTTCTTCAGTATCTGTCTCTATTTCAGTGATAGTGGCTTCTTTCAGAAATCTATTTTTTGTTATCTCAGCCACATCGACTGCCTTGCTGATGGCCCTTCCTCTAGCTTTTATAAATACCTCATCAGAGCCATTATTGAACTGGTTTACGACAGCCATCACGTAAGCCATAGTTTCTTTCTTTCCGATATATACTGTATTGTCTTCTGCCATATCTATGTACCTCGCGTAATTTCTTCGAATCCCGAATTAGAAAGGTCATATTTACTATTTTAGTTTCACCGTTCTCTCAACCACTTTTCAAGAGCAGAAATACCTTTAGGGTGACTTATCTTGATCAAAGCCTTTGCGGTTTCGTCCTGCACCCATACCTTATCTTCATAAAGTCTTTCAATCAAATTATCTATCGCTTCACTAGCTCCAAGATCTCCAAGAGCATCTGCTGCACATCCTCTGACAAAATAATGTTCATCATCTAAGAGATCTATAAGTTGTTCCGCTGTCTTCTTTTTCCCAACCTTCCCCAACGCCCTAGCTGCTATACCTCTTACTCGTTCATCCTCATCATTTAAAGCTTCTATAAGGGGATCAACTACATCCTCATTCTCCACTAGCTCTAATATCTGAACTGCTTTCCTTCTGACTTTTGGATCATCATCCTTAAGGTCTTTAAGTACCTTTTCGATATATCCCATTATTACCTGTCTCCGATGACTAATCCCCCACCGTTTAAACCTCGTCGTTTTTTACTTCACCCGAATAACAAACATTTTTGTTATTCACTAATTCAAATGCATCTTTTTATATAAATAGTTTGCTGAATTATCCCAAGATATACCTAAAACAAATATTAAACATCCATAAGGGACGATGTTAAAAAAAAAGGGAGGGAGGGTGATTATCGTGATATATCAATTATCAATTAAGTATTTTCATAGCCCTTTCTATACAGCTTTTATAGTGTTCAAATTCCCCATTACAATTATTTTCAACAACCTGTTTAGTCCTTTCTAAACAACCCATAAAATCGTCTAAAGAGGCCTGAAAACCATGGGGGGCATCCCCTTGCTGGGATATAGTGTCACGGTCTAACATTATGTTGACCTTGGGGGGGTTGTTGTACGTATGTATATGCATACACACCCTAATAAAGTTTTTGTACTTAGTATACCGTCGATGAGTAGAGCACAATGTTACTCTATACGTATCCTATTAACAGCATATATATATACATATGAACAGTAAGATATATCATACTTGGTATTATTGGGTACTCCATGGTGTTGATCAGGACATTCCGGCCTGATGATATAGAAAAAGTGATACATATCGCTAATATATCCCTTAAGGAAAATTATGATGAGGATTTATTTTTACAGTTATGTAGTGCATCTAATACGGATTTTTTGGTAGCAGTAAAGGACAAAGCCATAGTGGGATTTATTAGTGTTCTTTTATCATCTAGGACCCACGCTAGGATATTGATGTTAGCAGTCCATCCATTATACAGAAGGCAGGGTATCGGGTCAACTTTACTAAATAAGTTTATAACTAAATGTATAAATGAAAACATCAAAGTGATAACCCTTGAGGTAAGACCGACGAACCATATAGCTCTTAACTTCTATCAAAACAAAAATTTTAGACCCATCGAGGTGATAGAAGACTTTTATACCAATGGAGAAAAGGGTATTAAGATGGTAAAGTATTTGTGAGAGTGATTGTTCATAAATCGAAATATTAAAGGTGATGATAATGATAAAGGATGAAAACAGCAGATTCGAAAAATTCGAGGAAGATATATTCGATAAGTTCATGAAGAGAAATCCGATATGGGCAACTCATCTTGGCATACATGAATACGATCATCTGTTGCCGGATATTTCACGTGAAAAACATCTAAAAGATATCGAGATGATGGAGGATTGGAAGAATCGATTGAGGGAGTTCGAGATTGACGAATTATCCGATGAAAACAGGATGGCAAGAAAATTAGGTCTACATCTTTTCGATCTGATGTTATTTCAGATGAAAGAATTGAGACGATGGGAGAAGAACCCCTCTGCCCCTTCAGCCATAGGTGGAGGTATCTTCCCCCTGATCAAAAGAGATTTTGCTCCGATAGAAAAAAGATTAGAGAGCATTCATGAAAGGATCAAAAAAATACCAATATTATTGGAACAAGAGAAAACAAAATTGGAAGAACCGGTTAAATTATGGATAGACATGGCCATAGAATCAGCAGAACAACTACCTATGCTGATGAAACTAGTCATTATGATAGCCCGGCAAGAAGACATCGATAAGGAACGACTAGAAGAATTAAACCGTTCTATCGATGAAGCTGATAGCGCTCTTGAAAAGTACATCGAATGGTTGGAAGAAAAAAAGAATGAATCTGTAGAAGATTTCGCCATCGGATCTGAAAAATTTCGGGAATTGATAGAAAAAAGAGAATTGGGTCATACCCCTGATGAGATATTGGAGATCGGGGAAGATCTACTAGAAGAATCAAAAGAGGATATGAAAGAATATGCTGAACAGATAGACGACCGGGCAGAAGTGGAAGAAGTGGTCGAGGAGATCATGACTCAAACCCCTGCTTCCTTCGAAGAGGCTCTTGATTGGTATAGAGAGGGACTCGAGGATGCTAAGAATTTTGTTATAGAACAAGAGTTGGCTACGATCCCCGATGATGAAGAAATAGAAGTTACAGAAACCCCTGAATATCTCAGACCGTTGATACCATACGCTGCATATATGCCTCCAGCAAAATTTGACAAAGTGATGAAGGGTATATACATAGTAACCCCTCCTCAGAATGAAGAAGACCTTACGAACTATTCTTATTGGGATGTTAGAAATACGACAGTGCACGAAGGTTATCCCGGTCACCATCTTCAAAATGCAGCGGCTAGGACGCATGATGATATCTTCCACTTATTTTCACGAGCTATAGAAACTATTGAAGGATGGGCACATTACTGTGAAGAGATGATGAAAGATCATGGATTCGACGATACCCCTGAAGCTAGGTTGATACAAACGAAAGATATCGTTTGGAGGGCCGCCCGTATAGTTGTAGATGTCAAGCTAAGTAAAGGCGAAATGGATTTCGATGAAGCCGTCGATTTCTTGGTAGATAATGCTGGATTGAAAGAAAAAGACGCTTTGGCTGAAGTGAAAAGATATACTCAGAATCCAGCATATCAGTTGAGTTACCTGTTAGGTAAGGAGATGCTCAAGGACCTTAAGGAAGAAGTGAAGAGTAAGATGGGAGATGATTATACTGAAAAATTCTTCCACGACACTATCCTTTATTCGGGGAGTGTTCCCATGATATATCTAAGGGAGATATTTGAAAACAAGATCTAACAACCGTGAGCTCAAAAAAAATTATAATGTATATAGGGATTGGGGAAACGATGGCGAATATCGAGGAATCAAAGATCACGGCGAAGGAACTTATCGTTAAGTACGGGAAAACGATCGCCCTAGACTCTTTTGATGCCAAGATTCCAAAAGGTATATCAGGCCTACTCGGCCCCAACGGCGCAGGCAAATCTACCTTCATCAAATCAATCCTTGGTCTTATCGAACCAGTGAGTGGGAAGATCAAAATCGATGGTTTAAAAGATAATCTAAGTCCCATCGAAAGAAGAGATATAATCGGATACATGCCTGAACATAACTGTTTGATCGAAGATATGAAAGGGTTCGAACTGGTTTCTTATATGAGTCGTTTATCGGGTCTCCCACGTGGGGACGCTGTGGAGAGGGCACATGCCTCTTTGGATTTTGTAGAACTAGGTGAGGAAAGATATCGGAAGATATCGTCTTATTCTACAGGCATGAAACAGAGGGTGAAACTAGCCCAAGCTATCACTCATGACCCCGATATATTCTTGTTAGATGAACCGACTACAGGTATGGATCCTGATGGAAAAGAAGATATGTTGGATCTTATAGAGAAGATAGGTGAGTTAGATAAAACAATTATGATCTCATCTCACATACTCCATGAAGTAGAGCAGGTCAGTGATTATGTTGTGATCATCCATCAAGGTAAGGCTGTAAAATGCGACTTCATGGACAATATCATGAGTGCGGATGATGGGAGATACAAGTTGAAGTTAAGGGGATCGGAAGAAAATATCCAAAATTTCATCGAAGAACTAAGTTCGGTATCTGAGGTGATACGGACCGTAGAAGAGAAGAAACAGGTGACCGTAGTGGTTAAGAACCTTAAGAAAACTGATAAGGTCTTTGAATTAGCGGAAAAAGAAAAAGCTCAATTGAGATACATGCGACCAGACCTACTGACTCTTGAAGATTTCTTTTTAGATTCTTTCTCAGGAGGTGAAAGAGGTGGGTATTGACCGCATCGAGTACACTAAATGGAAAGGAAAAAAGACTCCCTTTAGAAGAAGGTTTTTCGTGATCGCAGAGAAGACATTCCTAAAAAAATTGAAGGCACAAGCTACCTGGATATTACTAATTTTAGGGTATATCTTTGTCCATATTTTTACCATCGCTTCAGCACCATTCTACCCCCGCGAAGAATTTACAAAAGAATTGATCTTAGATGGGAAAGGCACACTTATAGGAGTCCCATACCTAAAAGGATACCTGTTTTTCTTATTTACTATCATCCTAGTGGCCCTAGTCTGTTCAGATCTTTTATCTCAGGATATAAGAGAAAATTCATTCGTCCTTTATTTCTCAAGACCCCTGCGGACTATTGATTATATCGGAGGTAAACTATCTGGATCCTTCGCCATCTTAACTCTATACTGCGCTGTACCCCCCATATCGGTCGGGATATCGGTGATCGCTACCCAGACCGGTAACAACTATCTCGGAAGCCTAGAAGTACTCGGATTGACAGTATTAGCCGGGCTTTTCACCTCATTCATATTCCTACCTTATGCTTTTTTACTATCATCCCTTACCGAAAGAAAGGCATACTCAGGGGTCGGGACATTTATGACGTTCTTCGTTCTAACCATAATCAGTGATATCTTCACTTCTTTCGACACAAATTGGAAGCTTGTAAGTCCGGAAAATTTACTCCATTTTTCCTACGATATCATATATGGATCAGGTCTTCCTAACGACATCGATACGGGTCTATACACCTTAGCTATGGTAACTCTGATCTTTTTACCCTTGTTGATCCTATTCATCCGAGTCCGCTTTAAGGAGGTGGAAGGTTGAGTGGTCTCGTTGTTAAAGCTAGAAATCTTTCAAAATGGTACGGAGATGTGATAGGGATAAATTCTTTGAACATAGATGTTCACAAGGGAGTAACTGGCATTGTGGGACCGAACGGTGCCGGGAAAAGTACCATTTTCAAGTTGGCTACGGGGATGATCAAACCCAACAAAGGAGAGATCTCGGTTCTAGGAGAAAATCCGTGGTTGAACGATACGATAATGGGACGGATAGGTTTCTGTCCCGATTATGATAATCTATCTGACTATTCCTCTGGATCAAGATTTTTACGGTATATAGGATCTCTTCATGGATTGAGGAAGGGGAGATTGGAAAGAAGTATTAGCAGAACGGCAGAATTGGTCGGTGTCAAAGATTTTCTGGATAGGGATATAGAAACTTACAGCAAGGGTATGAGACAACGTCTGAAACTTGCTGGTGCACTCATACACGATCCTGATATACTGTTTCTAGACGAACCTCTAAGTGGTGCGGATCCACAGGCTAGAAAAGACTTGATAGAATTGATCAAAGATCTTCATATCAAAAGAGATCATGATGTATTGGTCAGTTCACATGTTCTCAGCGAGGTCGAAAGGATGACCAATGATATCGTTTTGATCTACAAAGGGAGGGTCATCGCATCCGGGGATATCTCTGAGATAAGGTCCCTCATCGACGAGCATCCCCATCATATAGTCATCGAAGGGAGTAATAAAGATGAACTAGCTAAGCGTTTACTAGATCTTAATTATATTGTATCCTTAGGGTTCGAAGATAATAGGAGAAGGTTGATCATCGAAGTAGAACGAGCGGACGACTTCTTCCAAGATATACCTTCGTTAGTCAATGAAACTGATGTAGATATCTTTGAGATGTACAGCAGGGACGATGACCTTCAAGCGGTGTTCGATTACCTGGTAGGTGGGAAATGATGAGTGAAAAAGAAGGACATGGAGGGGGTTTCTTCTCGTGGTACTCACTCGTAAAAGCATCAATCAGGAAAGCCATAATTAATAGAAAATTTTGGATGGTTATATTGATGAGCTTATTCCTTTCAGGGGTCATGGGCTACGCGGCGACTCAAGAACCACATGGTCTAAACGAAGGGAGTGACTTTTTTGACCTGTTAGTTATCTCTTTCTTTCTACCACTGATAAACATGATATTCGGTTCATCATTGATCAGTGATGAGATCGAAGACAAGAGTATCACACAGGTATTGATCTCCCCGCTGAGCAGAACTAAATTATATCTTGGATATTATATTTCTCTGATCATCGTATCAATAATCGCTATGTGGTTGATACTTACATCAGGATTTTTAACCTATTTTGGTATCGTAGGCTTGGATTCGGAGGCTCTCCAACTATACCTTAACATAGGGAGCTTGGTGGTCATAGGTTCAGTGGTTTACTCATCACTGTTCATATTCGTCAGCATCCTGTTAAAAAAGTCACTATACTTCGGATTGTTTTACGTTTTTATCTGGGAAGGATTCGTTGGTTCACTAGAAGGTAAAATAAAATTGGTATCTATAAGACATTATCTAAGAAGTATAGGGGCGGAGATAATAGATCACGGGTCGATAGGCGGATACATAGATGCGTCCGGGATCAACTCCTCTTTCCGAACATTATCGATATTGGTTATAATCCTGATTATCGCAGGGATCATCTTATTCAGGAAAAAAGAATTCCCATGAATTTGGACTTTTATCACTTTTTGACTAGTTCATCTGCTTTGACCAGTGATATGAGCTCAACGTCGATTTCTTTTAAATTCTTTTCCGCACCTTCCTGCCTGTCAACCACTACTAGAACTTTCTTCACCTCAGCCCCGGCTTCCCTGAGAACCTCCACGGTTTCCACCGACGAACCTCCGGTGGTGGTTACGTCTTCAACGACCACAACTTCTTCCCCTTTGTTCAGAACCCCTTCAAGTCTACTACCAGTTCCGTGTCCTTTCTCTTTTTTCCTGACCATGATGTATGGAGAACCAGTCTGTAATGATAGCGCTGCAGCGATAGGGACCGCTCCCAACTCCATTCCAGCTATCTTCTCATCATCTATGTAGTTTGACATCCTCTGTGCTATCTTCCTTAAGATATCCGGTCTGGTACTGGCCAATTTGATATCTACGTAATAACTGCTCTTCTTCCCAGAAGTAAGCGTAAATTCACCGTATTTGATCGCTCCACATTTTTCCAACATCTCTTTAAACATGTATCTCACCAAGGTTCTTTTTTTAGACCTAATTTATACCCTATTATGTTAACTATTCGGTGCATTAGGGGAACACCGATAATAAGTATTATCAAAGCTATCCACCCATCACCTGAAAAATAGGTTTCTATTATCCATCTATGATCTACCAATAAAGTAAGTAAAATGGCACCTACTACGAAATCAAATTGATCGATTATTGGCGTTTTAGCTCCTCGCTTTTTACCCAACCTTCTCTTAAAAAAACTAGCCGTGATGTCTCCTAGCAGGGCTCCAAAAGAAAGAGAAAAGATGATGATGTACATGATGTTCGAATCCGGATACATATCTATGAATGGAGACACTAAAAAATTAAAGACCATCACAACTACTCCACCGACCAATCCCCCTCCGATGAGGCCTCTCCATGTTTTACCATCTCCAAGGAGCCGTTTTCCATTGACCTTCAATCCCCCATCAATGGGAGCTCCGCCACCAAATATAACAGCTAATGGATTTGCTATAAGTGCAGGAAGGAATGCCAATATCGATCCTACTAATCCGATATTCATCGGTTGGGAATCGTCTTATATATTAAATACTCTTTCATCGGAGAAGACTTTTATCCATCTCCATGACCTTCTTTATACGGTTTGCTAAAATGGTTATGCCCTCATCCCACAATTTTTCACCTTTCTCCTTTGTAGCCTTTTTTGGATCCCCTAATACTCCTATCTTACTGAGCTCGTGAGTGTCCCAGGTGAACAAAAATGGGGGATCGTTATCGAACTCGAATTCATCGTCTGGGAAATCCATCTCCTTTTCCGGTATAGCCTCTTCTTCCACCAATTCACCCCGGTTCGCCATGGATGTCGATGTTTCGTATTCACCAGCATGTACATCGTTTTCTGAATCTACGTATCTCTCCTTACCGGGTCCCATACTCTCCCCAGAATCGATGAAAACCAATAGTCCAGTCTCTCTTTTCAATTTACTCGCAGCCAATTTGATAGTTGAGGTGTTACCACCATGAGCATTGTATATGAACAATTTTTGGATACCATGCTGTATGATAGACCTTCCGATATCTATTATCATATCTTGAAGTGTTTTAGATTTGATCGTTATAGTTCCAGGGAAGGCCATATGATGATCGCTCACCCCGTACGGGATAGTAGGCAAAATCAGTGGTTTGGGACGATCTATCCTTTTCACAGATTCTTCTAAAATGTATCCAGCATCATAAGTATCAGTATCCAACGGTAGATGCGGTCCGTGCTGTTCTATACTACCTATCGGGAGCAGTGCAGTATCGATGAAGCGTGTTCTCTGTTCCAGTTCCGCTCTTGTCATCTCTCCCCATTTTGTTTTTTGCATGGCAGTTAAAACACAAACGTGTCATTTAGATTTTTCTCCCTAAACATTAATATTATTTACATGTTTACGTACCTATGGAGACCCCTAGAGATATACTGAACGAACTTAAATGGGACTCTTCAAAATCTTTAAAGAAGGCTGAGGTTTTCTACGTACATAGAGGAGCACCTGGGGATTACAAGATAGTCGAAGGCGATGAGATCCTGGACCTAGGCCGCTCCTTTATCAGGTTGGATGAGAGCGAGATCCCGTATCACAGGATTTTTCAGATCATATACGAAGGTGAAGTGATATTCTCCCGAGAGCGATCATAGCTTTTTCAAAAGTTCATCTATATCGTTTCGAAGTTTTTCTCTATTCGAAGAAACTGCGACGTCTCCTCTAGTCTTTTCTACCAACGCTCTTGCCATATCTTGTTTGTTCTTGATCGGGATTATAGCCTTTGGATAATCCAATTCCATGAGCATATCTTTTATTCGACTCATCGCGTTGATCAGTTCTTCTGCTCTCCCGATATCCCCTTCTGTCAGATTTTCTAGACACTGACGACGTAATTCACCTATCACGTCAGCCAGTCCAAGTAGGTATGAACTGGGTGTGATATCCAGTTCATCGGCTCCCATGAGTTCCTTATCCGAAGTTAAAGCCCATAGTATATGAGCTTCGGCGAGCTCTTGAAAACCATTTCTTAAAAATCCAGAATGGAAAAGTTCCGGGTAACCTTCTATTATACTCTTCAACTTTGAAACCTCCTGTATAGCTTCGTTGAAACTGTCCTGTGGGTCCTTATCCTGATGTATCTCTTTGATCATCTTCCTAGATAATCTCCGTATAGCTCTAGATGATTTCAAAGCTAGCTCTCTTACCGTATCTTTATCATCTAATTGGCCATCGATTTTTTTGACTTTTTGTTCTAAATCATCCAAGTTTGTCATCTCTATTCCCCTTTGATATCTTCCATGCGTTTCTTTTTTCTATCGATACTTTCTGGTTTACCTATGTCGTGCCTCATATGGACTTTATCTCCTTTCACATGAGACAACGCTCTTTCGCTAGCAGCCTCAGCATCTTCTAACGTCTCTGAATAACCACAGACCGCTATCGACCTTGAAGTCGTTGTGTATATCTTATCGTCTTTCTCGTCGACTGAAGCGTAGAACAGCTGTGCACCCTCTGATTCAATGGCGTCCTCATCTATTTCTAACTCTGCTCCAGAAACGGGGTCTATACCATAACCCTCGGGTACAACGTATTTACAAACGCTTGATTTTTCCTGGAAAGAAACTTTAAGATCGGATATATCCCCTTCTGCTATCTTGTTACAAATCTCAACATAATTACCTTTCAACAGCGGCAGAACGTTCATAGCCTCGGGGTCACCCCAGCGGCAGTTGTATTCGATTATCTTCGGTCCTTTCTTTGTGAGCATGAATTGACCGTACAGAACCCCTTTATATGTCACACCTTCTTTTTTCAACGCTTTCAGAGTTTCCTTGATGATAGCAACGCTCTCATCGTAAACTTCTCCATCCACAAAAGGTAGTAACCCATCGGATTGAGAATAAGAGCCCATACCTCCCGTGTTGGGTCCTTTATCCCCTTCGAACAACCTTTTATGGTCCTGAACCAGCGGCATAGGTATCAGATTTTCACCATCTGTGAAGACCTGTAAAGTATATTCTTCGCCTTTCAATCTCTCTTCTAGGATCAACCTAGAGTTACCACCGATCTTATTTTCCAAGATCTTGTGGCAATAATCGATTACGTCCTCTTTACTCTCCAAATGTTCTCCCATAATCTTTACGCCTTTGCCTCCGGTCAATCCGACAGGCTTCACTGCTAACTCACCGTCATGATGAGCTAAGAAATCCTCGATCTCTTCGATATCATCAAAAACATGATAATCCACCTTTCCGGGAAGGTCGTATTTTTGCATGATATTTCTCATGAACTCTTTTGATATCTCGATCTGAGCGGCTTTCTTGTCTGGACTTGCACATTTTATACCGTTCTGTTCTAGTTCGTCAACGATCCCTTTACCAAGAGGGGATTCGGGACCTACGACAGCCAATTCTACGTCTTTTTCTACTGCCCAATCGACCACTTTGACGATGTTGGTACCCTTTTCAAGTAAAAATTCCTTCGATAAACGAGCTATACCTGGATTCTTGTTCCCCATAGCCGCATAAATTTCTGCTCCATCTTTATGAAGGGCCTTTACTATCGTATGCTCTCTTGCTCCTCCACCAACTGTAAGTATTTTCATAGTTATCACTAAAGGTTAAAAGGAGGTATAATATAAGATTTAGTCCGAGATGTATTCTTCTTTCTTTTTCGAAAGGACGATCTTATCCTCTTCTACAGATTCTATATCATCGGCATCTATAGTGATGTCTTTTGTTTGTACGTCCATAAAGGAGGGAACAGGACCTTCCTCTAAATGACTCGTGGGGAGTGATATAGTCATGTCTTCGAAGGACATCATAGGTACCGCATATCGATCGATCTCACCTTCGTCATCCCTTGTTCGAAGAACTTTCGCTTTTATCCGGATATATTCAAGGTCCCCACCCTTATCCTTCTCCGCTTCGATGACCTTACCGATCTCTGTATCTTCACGGTCCACAACTTTCGTATCGATCAAATTCCTTTCCGGACATATCCACAGATATATTTTGTCTGATGTTATCTTATTGATATACTTTAGATCGATCTTAAAATACTCCCCGAAAAAACCTTTATGGATCAAAAGACTGGTAGGACTCAGAGTTGTCGTATTTATCTCGATATCGTCTACATGTCCAAAATGCTCTCCCTCTGCATCGTAAACGTGAGTACCTTTTATTTTGTTGAATGTAGTCTTCCCCTCTTTTGAGGACATCTTTCCCATATCTATCAGTAATAATAATGGTTTTTTTAGTACTTTATATTTACCCTACCTATCCCATATCCTCATTATACCCTACCTATCCCACATCCTCATTATAATCTACCTATTCCATATCCTCATTATTACCCTACCTATTCCATATCCTCACAAACCTATCCACTAGACTATCTAGGAACGTCTGTTGATATTGGATAAGCAGGTCGGCTATCTTTTCTTCGTTCTTAACGTGATACTTTTTTCCCTCTGTACCTACAATATCCTTATCTTTTAACTTCTTTAGGTGGTATGAAAGTGTTGAAGGTGCCACCATTAAGGCTTCATTGATCTCCTTGTGGGTCGAACCTGGATATTCCATCAAGAATAGTATTATTGTCCTTGGAATCTCTTTCCGTAAAAAAGCCATTAACTTTTTATCGCTTTTATCGATCTCACCCTTCGCATAATATCTCTTATACTTTCCTTCTTTCTTAGAAATTATCAGATCCCTTTTCTCAAGGACCCTTAGATGATACCTGATGGTACCCAACGGTATGTCGAGTTTGCGATCGATCTCTCTCAGATGTAAACCGGGAGAATCGCCTATCTCTTCGTATATCTTTTTTCTTGGCCCTAGTTCTAAGGTATCATCCTTCAAATGTTTTCACTCCATGAAACTGAACAACAAAAGTACAGCTAAAATAATTACATCCAATATCAAAACCAATGGATCGGCAGTATCTGAAAGTATTGGATGCCAGAGTTGGGAGATAACCATCACGGAACTTTTGAGTAGAAATATCAAGAAAACTAACAAGATGGCAAACACTTTCCGTGTTCTTATCTGCAGATAAGATACGAGTGATATAAAAGTACCAGTGGCTGACAGTACCACAACTATCCCGAGCAGTAATGAACTCAATGCTATCTTCATAGATACCACATAGATAGTAATAATATAAGATAAATAAATGTGTCTATGAAATTTAGGGGAAAAATAGAAGATCAAGTAATTTGATATGTAGATCATATGAGTTTATGAGTTTATCGAGAATGTTCATAGATCTGAGCAAGCATCTTTCGTACATACTCAGGCATGATCCAGATGCCGCTGGGATCTCTCTAGATGAAAAAGGTTATGCATCTATCGATGAAGTTTTGTCCCATCTAAAAGATACCGAACATAGTTGGGTTGAATTAGATGAGATAAAAAAGCTCATCGAAGAAGGTGAACATGAAAGATTTGAGATCAACGAAGATAAGATACGAGCACTTTATGGCCACTCGATCGATGTAGAAATAGGCGGTGAGTTCGAACCATCTGAATGTTTGTACCACGGTACTTCCCCGGAATCATTACCGTCTATATTCAAGAGAGGATTGAAACCGATGGGACGAAATCATGTTCATCTTTCCAGGACCAAGAAGGAAGCCTACAGGGTCGGTAAGAGACATCATGCAAAACCTGTGGTATTGAAGATCAAATCAAAAGAAGCCTATCGAGGTAGTATAGTATTTTATGATAGAGGTGAGGTTATCCTCACACCGTATGTTCCACCAGAATATATCGAAAGAGAAAACTCCGACCCAAAAGGTTAATAAAAACCCGTATTACTCCTTTAGTATATGGTCTTAGACAACCTAAAAGATGGCCTAAGGAACGCTGTAAAAAAGATCGCTAACGCCAGTCACATCGATAAAAATCTCGTCGGTGACGTAGTTAAAGAAATTCAAAGGGCTATGATAGATGCGGATATGAACGTCCAGATGGCACTTGAATTGACAGAGAGACTGGAGGAAAGAGCATTGACAGAGAAGCCAAAAGCGGGGACCAGTGCTAAAGAACACGTTATACAGATACTTTATGAGGAATTCGTAAAAATCATGGGGACAGGTGAGGAACTCGAGTTAAAACCCCAGAAGATCATGATGGTCGGGCTTTATGGGATGGGGAAAACGACCACATCCGGCAAACTTGCTGCGTATTTCCAGAAAAGAGGTTTGAGCACGGCTTTGATTGCTGGGGACACACATAGACCTGCAGCCTATGAACAACTAGAGCAGGTAGCCGAGGACGCAGGGGTGCCTGTATACGGAGATCCTGATGAAGACCGAGCTCCCAAGGTTGTCCGAGAAGGGATGGAAAAATTCGAGGAGTACGATGTGATAATCGTAGATACCTCTGGAAGACATAATTTGGAAGAGGAACTCATACAGGAGATAAAGAGGATCAGGAACGTTGTAGATCCTGATGAAGTAATACTGACCATCGATGCTTCCGTTGGACAGCAGGCTGGACCACAAGCCAAATCCTTCCACGATGCTGTGGGCGTTACTAAGACTATAATCACTAAACTCGACGGAAGTGCAAAGGGTGGAGGTGCGCTCAGCGCAGTAGCTGAAACGGAAGCGCCTGTAGCATTTATTGGCACCGGTGAAAGGATAAGAGACCTCGAGACCTTCGACCCGAAACGTTTCATATCTAGGATGCTGGGCATGGGCGATATTGAAGGTCTGTTGGAAAAGGCTGAAGAGGTCATGGATGAGGAAAAGGCCGAGGAGACGGCTAAAAAGATGCTTTCTGGTGATTTTGATCTCAAAGACATGTATGAACAGATGGAGATGTTGTCGGGGGTAGGACCTTTACAGAAGATAATGGATATGCTACCTATGGGCCCCAGCCAGTTGTCCGAAGACGAGATGCTGGAGACTCAGAATAAACTCAAACAGTTCCGGATAATAATGGACAGCATGACAGAAGAAGAGATGGAGAATCCAAAGCTGATCAAAAGGAAGAGGATCCAAAGGATCGCAAGAGGTAGTGGGACCAGTCCAAAAGCCATCAGGCAGCTGCTTTCCCATTACAAGAAATCTAAGAAGGCTATCAAAGGATTTACTGGAAACCGTAAAGTAAGGAAGAAATTGATGAAACAGATGGAGTCGGGTGACCTTAAGTTTTGATGATTTCTCAAATATTCTAAATTGCCAGCACGAGGAAATAATAAGTTAAGGCCGCTGAAAGAGATACCGTTAGATTGTCTAAACCTTTAGGTGTAATGCTTTCTGCAAGAGTACCGACTACAGCAGCAGGGATTATCAGAATGAAGTAAACCGGTTTTGAATCGAAAAAGAGCAGGGCTAAAGCTGTTACGAGTACCGTGCTCGTTAACATGGCTACGGACCCCTCTATACTTTTTTGATCCCCTAAAATGTTGTATGATCTTTTTCCGTACTTGATCCCGACTAGAGATGCGAATCCGTCACCGAATGACATAGCTACGATGCCAACTGCAATGATCTCTAGTCTGTCAAAAAATAAGAATGCGAGTAACGTCCATGAGATGGCGTAGTACACAAGGCCAAGACCGTGCCCCTCTGAGGAGGTTTTACTTATAAGATTTATAGGGGAGTACGGACTGATCAGGAAGGTCAGGGCTATGAAAGGGGCGGCAGCTATGAATGCCATCACCCACATTGTATCGAACAAGGGTAGGAAAAATATAATATTTCCAACGCCTATATGGAGAATCTTCCTGCTCAATAGCTGGCTATTGTTTACACCCTTTTCTGTAAATAATATAAGTAGGGCTACGTAGATGTAAACCGCCAGCAGACCCAATAGATCCCCTGTGATCATCTCGTGGGTAATCCCGAAGAGATATATAAGATTATAGAAAAATGTTTATGGCTGCGGGGATTATGAAGAGATATATGAGGTGATCAGATGATTCAAGATTTCGAAGACGCTTTACTTTCAGTTTATCGAGAAGACCCCTGTAGAACGCTTGCTAATGCTTTCTCGAAGACTCGAGGGTTGATAGATGATTTTAAAACGGATTACAGGGAGATAGACGGTGATGTGGAATTTCTTAAGTTATGGGATGAGCACAGTTTACATGTGTATTGGAAACAAGATGATGAATTTCAGTTAAATCGCAGTTTTATGGAAGAAGCTAAATTCATCCTATTACACGATGTGTACCGTGAAGAAATACCTTTCGAACGCTTTTCGAATGTACGGTCATACTTCCGTATCATTCATAGACATGATAAGGTCGTAGAACCTGAATTGCCCAGTAGATTCACATTTAAAGATGTAGATACGGTCGATGAAACTGAAGAGGTATCAGATCTTATCGGTCGATGTTACAAAGATCTAAAACCCACCGCCGGTGAGGTCGAAGGTTGGACCGGTCATGAAGTCTTCGACGAGAAACTCTGGGTGTGGGTCTTCGACGAAGAGAAGAAAGATTATGCAGGACTAGGTATCGCTGAGATAGATAGAACCGTTCCCGAAGCGTCACTGGAATGGATACAAATACTACCCGAATATTCCGGATACGGTCTAGGTAAAGCACTGGTGTACGAATTGCTCGGCCGGGTTGATGGCAAGGTGGATTACACCACTGTAGGCGGTGAGTACGATACAGATAACAGTCCCATGGAGTTCTACAAAAGATGTGGATTCCAAGGCGACGATATCTGGTGGGTTCTTAGAAAGTGATACAGGTGATATAATGGACGATAAAGAACAACAAACTCTGCTGATATTCGATCTCGACGGAACTTTGTTCAAGACCAGGGATGCCGTTGTACCAGCTGTTCGAGAAAGTTTAGAAGAGTTGGGTATACCGACTGTTACCGAAGAGAAAATACTTTCACTTTTAGGTGAATCTACCTCCGTCTTTTGCGAAAGACTTCTTGAAGGTTATGAAGATAGATTAGAGGATTTCATGGGTGTTTTCTGGCTACGGGAAAAAGAAAATGTGGACAAACGTGGTGAGCTTTTTGAAGGGATCAAAGAGATGTTAGAACAACTCAGGTCTTCGAAATATGATATGGCAGTTTGTAGTAATGGAAGTCAAGAATATGTCGAATATGTCCTCCATATCACAGGTATCTCAGAGTATTTCGATATCAAGAAGAGCAGTTCTGAATACGATAGCAAGAGTCAAGCGGTTGCAGAGATGATCCAGGAAACTGATCATTCCCGTTATTATATCATTGGTGATAAAGACCATGATTTTCATGCTGGGAAGGATAATAACATCCCCAGCATAGGTGTAAAATTTGGTTATGGAGAACCAGAAGAGCTGGAAAAGGCTGATTATGTGGTCGGAAGTCCCAAGGAGATACATGAGGTCGTTTCACGTGTTGAAGGTTTATCAGTGACCTCATTTGATATCTCAGATCAAGAAAAATCGTAAGAGAAAAGATTAATCGTTGATGAATACCCTATTTTGGAGGATTATTAGAAAGATCTACCGAAGATATCTTATAATTTAGAGAACATATGGAAAAATAGGTGTAAGATAGTTATGGTATTTGAAGAAAAAAAGAGAGAGCCTAGTCTGAAAATTCCTATTATCGTATCGGTTGTAATAATACTGATTCTGAGTTTCTATGTTAATATATCTACAGGAGATTCTCAAGGAATTACAAGTTCACTAGAGGCTGTAGATTCACCGTGGCCAATGTATCAAGGAGATTTAAAACGCACAGGTCGAAGTGAGTATTCTACAGAATTTAACACCGGTTCCAAGAGTTGGTCCTTCTCTACCTATGGTAGGGTTTCTACCTCCGTTACTATAGGTCCAGATTCTACGTTGTATTTTGGTGTAGCATATAACGGTACTAATCATGGAGAACTGTACGCTATAGATTCAGATGGTACGGAGAAATGGTCATTCAATCCCGATGGTTGGGTTCGTTCAGCTCCAACCATAGGAGAGGATGGCACTATTTACTTTGGTTCCATGGACAATAACCTTTATGCAGTAAACTCAGAAGGTTCATTCGAATGGAAGTTTGAGACAGAGGGTGATATCACTTCATCACCTGCCATCTATGACGGGATTGTGTATATAACCTCAAAGGATGGCAATCTATATGCAGTGAACAATGAGGATGGATCAATGGAGTGGAAATTCTCTACCACCAGGGGCATAGGTTCCTCTCCTGCAGTAGATGATGAGGGTACTGTTTATTTTGGTACTACTGTTATTTCTACAAGACCTGGTGATGAATGCTTGTATGCTGTAAATCCCGACGGTACAGAAAAATGGAATTTTTCCACTGGTGATGAGTTATTTGGAACACCATCGATAGGCAACGATGGAACGATTTACGTCAGCTCCTTCAATCTCAACACTGATAACGATATACTCCACGCGATAAAACCTGATGGTACAGAGAAATGGAGTTTCTCGATGGATGGGGCCATAAGTAATGCGCTGGCGATCGATTCTGATGGAACCATCTATTTCGGATACAACGAGTTAGATGATCCTTATAATGTAGAAGGTGGTTATCTATACGCTCTAGATACGGATGGAGAAATGAAATGGTCGGAATTTTTAACGGAAGAAAGTTGGGTCTGTTCACCGAGTATCTCAAGTGATGGAACTATTTACATCGGTTCGGGCAACAACAAACTATATGCAGTTGAATCTGATGGAACGATAAAATGGACTTTTTCTGCTGATAGTACGCTTGGAACTATCAGCTCTGAAGCATCGATTGGAAAGGATGGGACAATCTATTTCGGTTCGACTGATTATAAAGTATACGCTTTAGGTGAAGTTCTATCCGCACCGTCTGCACCACAGGATCTCCAAACGACCGCTGATGTAGGTAAAGTTAGTCTATCATGGAACATCCCTGATGAAGACGGTGGTTCTGCTATTATCGAATATAAAATTTACAGGGGAACAAGCAACGGAAACCTAAGTTACCACGCTAGTGTTGATGCAAATATAACATCCTTTAATGATACTGATCTATCTGCTGAGCAAACGTATTATTATAGAATAAGTGCTGTGAATGAAGTCGGAGAAGGTAATTTTACAGAGGAGATTGATGCTAAGCCGTTGGAAGAGGAAGAAAATGGAATACCTGGTTTTACCACATTTCTATTGATGATCGCAGTTATTGTTTCTGTAATATTTATTGATATGAGAATGGGAAAAAGAGAACAAGAAGTTATAGATGAAGAAAGATAGGGATGAAAAATAAAAATTACGGGTACGGTTCCAACTACCCCACGGTCAGACACACCCACCCGCTGACATGTGGCGGGGTTAGTTTAGGCGATACTTGTCCTGATGAATGGAGTTACAATAGCTGGGATCAATGTATGATATACCATGATTATGATAAGTGCGTGGACCTTTGTTTTGGTGATTATAAAGAAGGGTCGAGAATAGATTGGAGCGAATATGAGTATTGGGGTTGTGTTGCTAGGGAAATAGCGTCCTGGTGTTTGGATCACACTACAAATTTAACTTTTTACCCCCAAGAAGTCACCTTCCTAAATCACTGATCTAGGTGGGTGATGAATTGGAGTAGTTTTATATATCCAAAGAAAGATACGTTGTATACAAAATCGGGATGTTGGAAAGTCCCAAGTTCTCCAAGTTGGTGGAGAGCATCAGGGCAGGAAAGAATGAATACCTTTCCTGAACGAAGAAAACCTCTTCTGACATCAGGAGTACCGTGACCGTGCTCGAAGCCACTACCGACGACCCGTCCTCTGCAACGCAAGTCGGGTAGGTAGCAACCGTCAAAAAGGTGGACGTTCCGCCCTATCAGGACGTTCCTGATAGATTCCTTCGGTAGTCCGAAAACCAGATGATATTTTTGGAATTTAATTCCAAATATCGATGGAATTCTCTTCAGAATTCCAGTAGATACGGATAAATGGAAGGAAGCACCTTCCTGATGTAAATCAGGTGGGTGAGGAGGTCACAATACCTACTCCCCTATTGTACCACACCGGAGCGATAAGATGTCTTGGATCAAGGAGATCGAAAAAGAAGATGCTGAAGGAGAACTCAAGGAAATCTATGACGATATAGAAAAGAAAAGAGGAAAGTTATCTAATATCATGAAAGTTCACAGTCTGAATCCTTCTGCGATGAAGTCACATATGGACCTGTATTATTCTATCATGTTCAAGGATAGATCACTATCGAGGAAGGAGTGCGAGATGATAGCGGTTTTAGTTTCCAAACTCAATGGGTGTGATTACTGTATAACACATCATAAGGAAGCACTCAAAGCTTACTGGAAGGATGAGGAGAAACTTGACGATTTCGTGGAAGATTTCAGGAACGTAGAAATCGATGATAAGAGGGTAACCATGCTGGAATTCGTCGAAAAACTGACTTCCGAACCGAGTACCGTCGGTAAGGAGGATATAGAAGAGCTCAGAACATCGGGATTCGACGATAAGGCCATACTCAACATCGATCTCGTTGCAAGCTACTTCAACTTCGTGAACCGTATAGCCATCGGTTTGGGAGTCGAGTTCACGGAAGAGGAAGCC
>JAWOGF010000032.1:0-6407 GCA_046497075.1 Candidatus Saliniplasma sp. | reverse complement strand
GAAGGTAAAACCATCTTCCAGATCAAAGATGAAGATAAATTAAAAGCGGTCTGTGAACGTTTAAACTTGGATACAGATAAGGAAAAAAATGAACTCGCTAAAGAACTGGCTGATTTCATGCTCGAAGAGATAAATCGGGACAGTGAAGAACCTTCTAAAGTATTGGAGAGGTATGCTCCACAATCCAGACAGGATGTTTGGAAGAAGTTGGATATACTGCCAGGTGGACCCCTGCACGAATTGATGGATGTTAAAACCAGCGTGATGACCAACGTCGACAGCGATTATCAGAGTTTAGCTTTGAAAACGCTGCGTATGGGACTTTCAACGTCGTATGGTTCACTCACTTTATTGGAAGAAGTCCAGGATATATTATTTGGAACCGCCTCACCACACGACGCAGAAGTCGACATGGGAATTTTAGAACCGGATTATGTTAACATATTACCGAATGGCCACGAACCTTTCATGGGTGCAGCTCTGATCCAAGTCGCTCACAGGGATGAGGTACAACAAAAGGCCAAAGATGCCGGTGCAGAAGGGATCCATATTGTAGGTTCCATAGAAACTGGCCAGGAATTGATGCAGAGGTTCGAGACCGATGATGTTTTTGTAGGATTGACTGGTAACTGGTTGAATGAAGAATACGTACTAGCCACAGGTGCAGTGGATGCCTTCGTCGCGGATATGAACTGTACAGTACCAACAGCCGGTGAATATGCTGAGAAGTACAATTCACAGATAATACCGGTAACCAAGCTGGTGAACATACCCGGTGTTGAACATGACATAAATTATGATCCAGAGAAGGTGGAAGAACAGGCTTTAAAGATCATCGACAGAGCAATTGAAAACTTTAATAATCGACAAGGCAAGGAAACAAATGTACCCCAACACAAGGAAAATATCGTAACTGGCTTCTCACCAGAATCAGTTGTAGAAGCACTTGGTGGCTCTCTTGATCCACTTCTGGAAAACATCCAGAACGGTAATATCAAAGGTATAGTCGCTTTAGTCAGCTGTACTACCCTTAAAAACGGTGGTCAGGATATTTTGACCAATAGAGTTGCTGAAGAACTTATCAAACGAGACATACTTGTACTCAGTGCTGGGTGTGGAAATGCAGGTCTGCAGGTCGGTGGACTTACCAGCATGGATGCAGTAGATAAGGCTGGAGAAGGATTAAAAGCGGTCTGTGATGCTCTTGGTGTACCACCGGTTTTGAGTTTCGGCACCTGTACAGATACGGGTAGATTGATCAATCTTGTCAGTACTGTGGCGGACGCTTTAGGCGTGGATCCATCCCAACTACCTGTTGCCGTTACAGCTCCAGAGTATATGGAACAGAAAGCAACTATAGCTGCTGTAGCCGCTATCGGATATGGACTTTATACCCACGTTTCTCCAACACCACCTGTTACGGGCAGTGTAAACGTAGTCAAGCTCCTAACAGAAGATGTAGAAGGTTTGACAGGTGGAAAATTAGCCGTAGGAGATGATCCAAAAGATATCGCAGATGGTATCGAAGACCATATAAATAAAAAGAGAAAAGAACTGGGTCTATAAAGAAACCTCTTACCTAAACCCTTTTTTTTGTCTTTGATATATCTCACGTCACAGTTATAGCGTTGACTGGACAATTCTCTTCGGCATCTAGAACACACTTCACTCTTTTAGGAACTTTACCAGTGTATTCAGGATCTCCTCTATACTTTTCGACTACCCTTGATTTGATCTTCTCGTTCAGTTCGAATACCTTAGGGCATGTTGACACACACATCCCACAACCGATACAGGTATCCTGATCGATCTTTATTTTATGCATCTTTATCACTCATCTAAATCTATTCAATGTCTCCAATCCTGATATTCGGTGCCTCTGAGTTCATTTATCAAATTTATAGCGGCGTTAGCACCTTCACCGACCGCCGCTCCGATCTGTCTAGCTCCACCCGTACAATCACCGGCAGCGTAAACCCTTGGTACTTTAGTGAATTGATCTTGATCCACGACCAATTTATCATCTTCTATCTGGATACCTAACGTCCTGGCGAAATCTAACGTACCACTGGTTCCCTCAGCTATCAGCAATCCGTCCATCTCTTCAGTACCATCTTCAAGAATTAGTCCTTCGAATCGCTCCTCTCCTATCACTCCTTTAATTTTATCGGTATTAACTGATATCCCATTCTCTTCGATCTTCTTATGCAGATTTTTACTGACACTTAGCTCTCGATCATTGGTGAATATCTCGATATCCTGTGTGTACTCATAAAGTTCTAAGGCCTCCTTAGCCACTAGGTCTTCTGAACCCAATAGTCCTACTCGTTTTCCTCGGAACAGCGGTGCATCACAGGTTACACAGTAACTAACACCTTTACCTTCGAAGTCCTCCACTCCTGAAAGGTCCGGTTTCTTATGTTGTATACCAGGGGCGAGTATCAATGACATGGTCAGGTATGAATTGTCAGCAGTTTCAATCAAGTAGTTTTCTCCATCTATCTTGATAAGTAGTGCTCTTTCATTTTTGATATCTGTTCCAAATCTCTCAGCCTGTTTTCTACCTCTATCCAACAGTTCTTTACCCGATACGCCTTCAGGAAATCCAAAGTAATTATCGATGCTTTTCACTTTCTCTATCAATTTGTCCGGCTCATCTAGTATCAAGGTATCAAAATCAGCCCTCGAAGTGTATATCGCAGCAGATAATCCAGCGGGTCCGCCTCCTATTATAATTACGTCATACTTTTCTTCCATCTTTTTACCTCCTAGATTTACATCGGTTGGAACTTACAATAACCTATATGATCTGATTCTTTCTTTATTTCATCCCAATCATCCAAGATCTCTAAAGCAGTCGGATACAGCATATCACTTTCGAAGAAAGTGTGCATACGTAAATCCGTGATAATATCATAAAGGATCTCTTTAACATCCTCTGTATCAACCGTTCCTTCCGATAAAGCTTCTTGGAGTTCATCCCTCATCTCTAAGATTTCACCATGCTCCTCTTCTAATAATATGGTTCTTCCCACTTTTTTCAGGTTGTTCAAACGGGGGAATATCACTTCTTCTTCCCTATCAAAGTGTTTCTGCAACTCAGTTATAGTTTCTATAAAATATTTCACAGTATTCTTCATATCAGTTTCAATATCTTCATGTTTCATATGTGTCTCGATAGTTAAAAGTAAACTCTTCACCCTCTCATGTTCCCCGACTAACTTCCTGATAGGATGGTCAGAGTCTATATCTTTCAAAATGTTTTTCGAAAATCCCCCTACTAGCTGTAAAAATATCTGGCTGATACCTGCTAATTCCTTTCCACTGAAACCCTCTTCTATGAGTTCTACCTCTGCCATATAGAGATCAAGTGGAGTGGCTTCTTTGAGCTTATCTACGGTCTCTTTACTCGATATTTTTTCATCGTGATAGTCCTTCAATATTTCAGTTACATATTTTGTATTCATTTAAACACCCTCTAGTCTTCATTTCTGGGAGTGAAACAACAGTATCCTATACTGTCGCATTCTTTCTTGATCACATCCCAATCTTCTAATTCATTAAGTGCGGAGGGGTATAATATATTATTCTCTTTAAAGATATGGTCTCTCAGATGGAAAACTATGTAATCTATGGTTTTCCTTATCTCCTTGGCATTTTCTTCTGGTGATTTTACTAATACGTCTAGCTTCTCTTTTCTCGGCTACAGATCTTCGTGATCTATCTCCATGATCCTCGGCGGTCCGGTTATACCTTTTCCTCTCAGGCGTGGGAACAATGTATCTTCTTCTCTTTTGTGATGCTTCTCGGCTTCTATAAGATGGTGTGCCGCCTCTTTTAAACGCACTTTATCATCTTCAGAGAGGCCCTCTTCTATCCGTTCAGATATCTCTTCCAATACCTCCAAGGACTTCAAGATCTCATCATGCTCCAGCATCAGAGTCTTTATGGGGTGGCGGAACCAAAAACAGCATGCGGCTGTCCATCGAGTGCACCTGAAGAATGGGAAGTAAAAAATCAAGAGGACGGACCACGTATCGCATCTGGTTTGTCTCAATGGCCGGTGCAGTTGAATTTGGTTCCTGTGAAGGCTCCGTACTTGGACGGGTCAGACCTTATTATAGCGGCGGACTGTGTCCCATTCGCATATCCTAATTTCCATCAGGACTTTTTGAGAGGGAATTCCGTGGTTGTTGGATGTCCAAAATTAGATGATGCGAATCATTATTTAGAAAAGCTCACCGAGATTTTCAAACAGAACGATATCAACAACGTTAAAATAGTTCACATGGAAGTACCATGCTGTTTCGGACTGACACAACTGGTCAAAAAAGCCCTGTCTAGATCTCAAAAAGATATACCATTTGAGGACGTGACCATTTCTGTCAAAGGAAAGATCAAGGAGTGAATAATATGGAGATAATAGACCTAAATGAGATTAAATCAGACGAAAAGTTCACACCGCAGAGAGTGATACAGCAGGATGAAGTACAGGTAGTGATACTGCCTTGTGACATCCTCACCTACCAAATCTGGCGATTTCTTAGGAACAAGTTCCTTTTCATCCTCACTTTCGTTGCGGATTGGAAGGTGCTTCCAACCGTTTTAGCATAGGTTACCACCTACCTCGCCTACTTGCGTTGCAGAGGTCGGGTCAACAATAGTGGCTTCGGGCGTTGCGCAGGAATCAAAAGATTCCCCCTTTCACTTCAAGCAAAGCTCTCGTGATGCCACAACACCCTATAATCCTACAAGTTATGGTTTTTTTAGATTCCATCCAAGTATGAATTTCTTTCTAGGTATATAATACATTATTAGAGGGGTCAGTGAAAGTGTGATTGAAAAAACACCCCAATTCATCACCCTCCTAAATCAGAGATTTAGGAAGGTGACTTCTTGGGTAAATAGTTAAACCCGGGCAGGGTTTGAAGACCCACACAACCCCTGTTGACGTGTTCTTTTATATTCTGAAAGGAACAGCAGAGATAACAGTGGGAGACGAGGTAAAACAGGTGGAAGAAGGAAATATCATTTTGAGCCCTAAAGATATCCCGCATAATGTGAGGAACACATCAAACAGTGTAACAAAAGTGATGGTCGTCAAGACTCCGAATCCGAAGTGATCATCAGTTTGTTTTAACAGCTGAGAGTACAAAAAAACCCCTTTCTGCATATTTATCAAATATTTTTGACATCTTTCAACATCCTTCTTACTTCATCCTCTATCTTTTCTAATGGTAAGATCGATATCTCAGCATTCATTTTCAATCAACACATATAACCATTCCAATTAAAATCGTTTGTCCGCAATAAGATTTGTTATCTTTGTCCAACCATGAATAACAGATAACGATGTGCTTTTACATATCATTTGATGGAGCATAGGGGACGAAATCTTCAACGGTATATTTACCTTCATGATCACACCGCCAGGGGTCGAAAGATAATAAGAAAGATTCTAAGATACCGCATGACATTACTTCTATAAAAAGAAGAAAACGGGAAAAAGTTAATTACACTTGTAACTCATATATGATTCGATGTCTTTGACTATCGAAAAGATGAAAAAGTTCTCTAATCTGTTTGTGGATAGAGAGGATATAAAAGTCGGAACAGAGTTGAAAAAACTATCCAAGCCGGTTTCTTCAGAGGAAAAACCTGAAGAAGTGATAAGAGAATTCAGGTATGGGGAAGACGATCTATGAGTAAAGTTTTTAGTGGATAGTGATGTATTTTTGAATTCAGTATTGCAAACTGAAAGGCAAGATATCTGCGTGAAATTTTTAGATGAGAAAGAAGCGACCACATGTACTACTATATTGAATGTGATGGAGGTCTCCTCTGCTCTGTCACGTAAATACGAGTAGAAGAAGAACGAGATTCATGATGTTATAGATACAATAGAAAGGGGTATGGATGTTACGATTCCCAGTGAAGCTGAGACACTAGAAGGGTACGAACTCGTGATGAGTCACTTTTTTTCGACAATTGATTCTATCCTCTTATCGATTTCTAAGAACCAAAATCTTGAACTGGTCACTTTCGATGGGGACCTTCTGGGAAGAGGGAGTGAACTCACAAAGGTAAGTTCACCTGAAACGTTGATAGACCGATGATCGATCTAATCTTTTTTTAGAATGTGGTAAAAGCGAAGATAGAGGGTTATAATTTCTCATATTCAACTCATATATTAGAATATACTAACATGATGATATTTTGATAAAGTGGTCTTATTACATTCATTCCCTTTGATTCACCCATTCTACCAAAGGTTTCAATCTTTCGTGGAGCTGTTTACCATCTTCTGTCAGAGTGTATGTTACCTTGGGCGGAACACTTTCTTCTACGTTTCTATTCACAAGTCCCTCTTTTCCTAATTCCTTGAGTCTATCTGATAGTGATTTTGG
>JAWOGF010000022.1:0-9460 GCA_046497075.1 Candidatus Saliniplasma sp. | reverse complement strand
TCGTTGGTTAATTGTATCGAACTGTTCAGGGAACTAACCTTGCTCATAATATTTAGTATGGCAACACACTATGTATACCGAACGTTCACATAGTGATAATCACTCCTGTTATGTTTACGGTGTAATATGGCTTCCAACAACGCTGCCTGTGTCTTGGGAGGTGCCCTGTTGACCTCGTCGGCTAGAAGTATGTTCGTGAAGATGGGACCTTTCCTCATCTTGAAATCCCCTGTGTTCCTATCGTAAATAGACGAGCCTGTGATATCTGCCGGCAGTAAGTCCGGGGTGAACTGGATCCTCTTGAAATCGCAGCCCAGTGTGTCTGCGAAACAATTCGACATCAGTGTTTTAGCTAAACCCGGGAAGTCCTCGAATAGGATATTACCGTTAGCCAATATCCCTAAGAAAGTCTTCTCTAACACACTCCTCTTGCCGACTATCGCCCTGCCGACCTCATCTATCAACGATTCTCCGATATCCGATATCTTTTCTATCTTCAATTCCATTCCTCCATTTTCTTTACCAATCTCTCTATCTTTCTTTTATATGCTTTATCTATTTTTCTCCTTTCAAAGAACTTCTCTTTCGAATCATCATCAGGCTCATTTTGTAACACCTTTTTTAGACTCTTACCCTTCAATACGAAATTTGTGAGTTCATCGTCCTCTATAACTTTTTTTAAATCAGTAGGGTGATCGAGAAGGTATTTTACCTCAGAGTTCGTTAAATTTCTTTTATCTTTGATTTTTTTTATAAATTCGTCTATCAGATACTCCTCCAATAGTCCACGACTCAATTCTTTCCCTTCGTATGCCTTTTCTGTGATATCTGAGAGCCTGGATATATGTAGATGTACTATCTCATCTAATTCATTCTCTCGTTTCCACAGCTCCATGTCATCCGTTTTATTGTAGATATGGTTAATCATGTTCAAGCCAAACCATCCTAATATTATCAGGCTGACCACCCATTTAAGAGGATTACCCAGCGCGATCATCAATATGATCAATAAGGATATCACAAATATCTCCCATTTTTCTATAACTTTCCTTCCATATTCACTCACTAGCACTCCCTCCCTGCTGGATTTGCTCCTTCAACTTCCTAAGATTTTTTAAGGCTTTATTTCTATCCGTTCCATCCATCTTATGAACACTGTATCTACCCTTTTCAAAAAGATTCGTCAGATTTGATATGGACTCTTCAGATATTTCAAGCTCCGCAATGGTTTTCAACTGCAGTTCCCTAGGTGTGATACATGCATCATTCGAAACGCCCTGGTCTTCAAGGATATCACACATATTTTGATAGCATCTTATCACTGTAGAATGGACATCTTTACCTTTGTAAAGGCTTTTTATAGCTTCATCGACGGTTGATGAAAGATCGTCTTCAAAATCATCATAGACAACCTCACGATCCTCGGTAGACAGATAATCCTTAACTTTAACTACCGCTAATATGAAAAGGACAGAACTGAATAGAAGGACTAATATGAATATCCCCATGTTTTCAGGAGTAAACTGGGAGACTCGCTCTCCAACACCGATAGATACACCATCTCCAAACCCTCCAGTTCTTTCAAAAGTCTCTTGTGCTCCATCTGGAAGGATCGATCTCACCCCTAAATTGAAAACGAGCAAGCATACTATTATCACTATTATCGATAAAGCTGACGTTATCTGTGTCTTCATATTCCTTTTAGATCTGAAATAAAAAAGGACCGCAACTGCAATAGAAGTTAAACCCAAGATTATTGAAACAAGGCCATACCACAATATCTCTGCACCATCATAATTAAGGGGCTCTACGCCAGCTCCAGTCTCCTCATCGATTTCAGCCTCCTTAGCCTCGTCAGCCTCGGTTGCTCTCGGCAGTATATACAGTACGTTACCTATCAACCAAGAGCCTATAAATACGATCACAATCGCGATGGCCAGTATTGTTTGCCTTTTCAGAGGTCACACCTGTCGATTATGCTAAATATACACATAATTTAAAAATCTTCTGGGGGAAAATATCATTTAAAACATTACCTCGACTTCCTTTTTCAATTTTTTGAACTCATTGAGTATCCGTTCTCTATCTCCTTCTTCCAAGCGGTGTATACTGTATCTTGCTTCTTCAAATGTTTTCGTTATATCCTTGATCACATCTTCATCTATATCCAATGACCTTGACGCCTTTCTTTTGAATTCTCTAGGTGTGATCGTATCCTCGTTTGAAACACCGCTTTCCTCTAATAAAGTACAAACATCCTGATAGACACTGATTATGACCTCCCTAATATCATCTCCCCTACTCAGCTCTTCCACCGCCCTGTCCACGGTCCTAGATATCTCCTCAGCGACCTCTTTTTTATCCTCTTCAATATCCACCTCGATCTCTTGGTATTTTTTCATACGTGTAGGAGATCTAAAAAACGTATTTATAGAAATCACCATCAATATAAAAAGAACAATAGATAGCAGAGATATGATCCCTATAGTCACTCCTCTAACGCTCAAAGAACCCAGGTCCAGCCAATTCAAATCATAATGTCTTCCTCTGAATAATGAAGAAATTTTTAGATCCATATCGACATATATAAATATTGAAAGACCAAGTGCTATCACAACTATCGTGAAAATTTGGCCTAAAAGGTCTCTATCTTTAACAACGAGGAAACTCATGATAGATCCGGATAAGATACCGATTACCAATGCGAACAAGGTATTCAAAAAGAGTGAAAAATATCCTTCATCATATAGGTCCATTTCGACAGGTTCTTCACCCGGTTTAGCGATCAAATCTTCTTCTTCCGTAGTTATGTCTGGTACAGCATGTATCATACTTCCTATAACCCATGAAGCCAGTAACACCAAAGAGACGGCCAGGATGAATTTGGTCTGCTTGTCGATCTGTTTCACCGTTATTTAAATACTCACAAAAAGGTATAAGTCTATTTCCCAAGAAAATCCAAGCAAGTATATATATAACCGATTTAAAATTGTAAGTCGTATGGCTGTCGTAAAATTCTATTATCCGGGTAAGAAATTTCCCAGTTTGTCCGTGACTGGAGATAGGTGTAGTAGGATGTGCAAGCACTGTGAAGGACACTTTCTCAATAGCATGATCGACGTTTCAACTCCAGAAAAGCTAAATAACATCGGTAAAAAATTATCATCTAAAGGGGCCAACGGATTTCTTTTATCCGGGGGGTTTGATAAAGAAGGGAAGGTTCCATTAGATGGGTATTACGATGTGTTAGAAAAAATCAAACGGAATACAGATCTATTGATCAACGTTCATACCGGCTTATTGAACGAAAATATGGCTGCTGGTCTTAAAAAAGCCAAAGTCGATATGATATCTTATGATATGATCGGAAGTCAAGAAACCATAAAAGAGGTATATAACCTAGATGCGAGTCCTTCCGATTTTGAGAGGGGGTACAGACTTATCGAACAGGCGGGTTTAATCGCTGTACCTCATATCACTCTGGGTCTTCATGGTGGAAAACTCAAAGGAGAGTATAGGGCACTCGATGCGGTCAAAGATAGCGAAAAGATCATAATCAATTCTCTTATACCAACATTTTGGGGTGATCCTGTTCAAAAACAAGATATACTAGATTTTATAGAAACTGCCATTGAAATAACAGATTCAGAGCTAGTCATCGGGTGTATGAGGGAGAGGGGGAGATACGATCTCGAAACTGAAGCTATAAAGAAAGGCATACAAGGGATAGTACTACCTACAAAAAAAACCAGGGAATGGGTCAAAGAGCGATATGAGGTCATAGAAAAGAACGTTTGCTGCTCTTTTTGATCATCTATATATGGCGTCTTCAGAGTGTTTCTTCTTTATCGGGTAAAGTGTTATAGCCCATGCTGATTGTGAGATCACAAAGACCATGAATACAATAGATAGGGGGCTGGTGATGTGTTCAGGTATGATATAATTCACTTCATACTGGACATAGACTCTTTCATCAGCCTGTAAAACGATGTAATACTCACCAAAATCCCTATCGGGCATATCGAATGAAAAATGATCGTTGAATTCCGTATTATCGGGATTTACTATCTCTCCAGGGCCATAATCGGTCTCCCCAGATCTGTACGTTTCTTCCTTTAAGATGAACACATTTATACTCCCTTCTATATCACCTGATACCTCGAGATTGATTTCATCTACCTTCAAAAAATCGAATCTACCGCGGGAGGTAAATTGTGTCTTGTCCTCCCTATTTTCACCGCCGAGAAGTTCCATCTCCCCATCCATCTTATTAATATCTTCCATCTGTTCTGTAAAAAAAGGGACAAAAACCACAGCGAATGCGATCAGAGTCACGATGATAATTGTATATGCTTTTTTCATTGATCTATCAGCCATCAAAAACTTGGCGCTTTCACTGTCACGCTTTTTGATCTCGATCAACCTGAAAGCAATGGCTTCTAAAGATAACACAAATATCCATATCAAAGCTGCTAAGATGGCCCAAAAGATAGGAAGGTAAAAGGGATTTAGCATCGCTCCGCCAATATAGACTAGAAACGCAAATGTAGCGATTATACCGATGGTTTGAACTACATATGCGAACCTTTCCAATCTCTTTAATCCCGCTAATTTATATGTTCCTTCTAATCGATCATAATCCCCTTTCATCCTCTTCTCCTCCTCTTCTCATCCTGTATATTTTAGATACTATAATGTCATATTCATTTATAGGAGTTTCGCTCCAAATTTTGATATGATGAAGGGGGCTGCCGCCTCAGTTACTCTCATCTCCCTCTTAAACTCAATAGTCTCACCAGCTACATCAATCGTCTCCAATCTAGGGAGTTTGTCCACAACTAAGTCCTTTTTTTCACAGGATAAGCACTCAGGTACAGCCTCTTTAAGAGGATCAAAACCATCGAATTCGTCGAGTTGTATAGGAGTCACTTTCAAAAATGACCCACCATGTATCGACGTGGGTAGCCTGATCAATCTTTTGATATCCCCAGTTACGGGTTCGTCAGTGGTCCCGATGATCTTAGAACCGATCTCCAGTACATTTTCTTCTTTCAATACACCTTCTATTATCTTTTTGAAAGTCGAAGCGTTAACCATCCTTTGATTCTCTGAAAAGACATCTAAAACACCGCTTTCTAGAATGGTTTTCCACTTATCTCTCGTGAATAGGTCCTCATATAAGCCGGATGCGGTCTTCGGTCCTACACCATGTTTTTCCTCCATCTCCTCGATGACTTTCTCCTTACTCCTCTTATTCCATCTCTCGAGTAAATCAAAGGTGAGTTTTCTCGTTTTTTTTCTCCAACCCCCCTCCTTTTCATCGGGAAGCCTCAGTGCCTTTTTTATATTATCTATATCTTTAAATTGACCAATCTTGATGTTCTCATATGGCAATATGACTTCAAGGTCCAATCCTATCCCCGTGATATAATCCACTATCTCTCTCCTTGCTTGACTAGACATCTGTAAGACCTTTCTATTTCTGATATGGATATGGTACCCACGATGTCCTGAAAAATAGAGATATAGTTCGTTTTCATCGATCCCGAAATCATCTAATAGAAAATCGTGGACCAGTAATTGTGTCTTCTTTTTTACTTCTTTGAGCTGCTCAGGATAAGTTAACTGATCGCCCCCCGGTAGATGGTCTGCATCCAGGTCGAATACGAGGTCAGCTCCAAGCCACTCTTTATTTTTCATCGGAACCTTTGGATCAGAATAGTAGGCAGTAGAATAGTAGGCGTGCAGCGGTGTTTTTTTTATGAGGAAATCAGACGCTTCTTTCCTAGTCGAGAATCCCACGGGTCTATGCATACCCTTCCCCCCCATATATACAAATGCGAATTCCCTTCTAGTAAATCTATATGGCAGATAAAGATCTACACTCCTGTAATGGTCCCTTAGCACCCTCGATAAGAATCTTCTAGTTTTTACTTCAGTATTCATATCTCAGTATCCACGACAGTCAATCCCCAAAGGGGATAATAGATTTTACTGATCTTCTGAAGAAAAAAGATTTATAAGGTGCTTTAGTTAAGTCAGAAAGATAAAAATGTCTCCACTGTACAGAGGACTACTTTGGTTCATACCAGGACTTGTCATACTCCTAGGGATATCTTTCATAATCTTCGATGAGGACGGTAAGACGGACCTAAAATCGATCAAATCTAACATATGGAAAGCTAGGGGTGGCTTTTTGATCCTTTTAATCGTACTAGGACTACTGCAATTGGAGAATTTTATTCATGATATTCATCCACCCGGATTCAGAGTAACATGGTGGTTTTACAGTTTAGAAGGCGTAGGACACGTAGTCTGGTTACAGCAAACCTTAGACAATTATTACTTGATCCACGCCTCGTCGATCTTTTACATCCTCGGTCTATCGTATTTCGTTATTTTCGCTCCTATATTTTTCCTGATAAGGTGTGAACTCGATATATTCGAACAATTTTGTAAAGCCTTAGCTGTAAATTATATGTTCTTACTACCTGGATATTTTTTACTTCATGTTCTTGTCACTTCATACTATCGGCCTGGAGAAGTTCAAGCCCTTCTGTACGATATTCCTCAATACGAGGCGGTAGTTCTATTAACAAATAGACAATCCAACTGCTTCCCTAGTGGTCATATCAGTATTCCCCTTACCATAACTCTTATAGCCAAATACAGAACTGGTTTAAGAAAACTTCAGATTATGGGTTTTATTTTTGTTATCATAACTGGTTTCGTGATCCTATACCTAGGGATCCACTGGTTGATCGATATCCCTGCAGGTATAGCTGTTGCTATCTTTGCTTACTGGTCGACTTCGAATGGTAGATCTGATATTGTTTTTGATAAAATTACAAAACCTTTTGAAAAGTGGACGGAGAGCTTCAAGAATAGATCTGTCAATAAATAAAAGGTTAGTTGAACGAAAGGTTTATTAACGACATTATCTCCATTCATATTTGATATGGGATATAGAGCAAAAACTGGTGGGTTACTAGCGTTCATGATGATCTTCATGGTTGGGATCGGTTACCTTCTAGGCGGATACTTCATGGGCAACTGGATTTTTGGAACCCTCATCTTTTTGGCTATAGCCGCAGTTATGAACCTGATATCGTATTTCTACAGCCATAAGTTAATACTTAGACATTATAACGCTAAGCCCATCGAAGAATCTGATAATCCTAAACTTTTCAAAATAGTCAAAGAAGTTGCATACGAAGCGGATATAAAGATGCCAAAGGTCGCCATATTACCCATGGATATTCCTAACGCATTTGCTACCGGAAGAAATGAGGACAATGCAGTAGTTGCAGCATCACAAGGTCTTTTAAGAACACTCAAGGAGGAGGAACTGAAAGGTGTAATAGCACACGAAGTAGCACATATTAAGAATAGAGATATGCTGGTCATGAGTTTGGCAGCTACCCTTGCCGGAGCAGTTACAATCATGGCTAGAATGGTTTGGTTCCAGATGTTCTTCAGTCGAAGAAGGATGAACCCTATCTTTCTATTAGCGATGATATTAGCTCCTATAGGTGCCATAATAATAAAGATGGCGATATCGAGGAAAAGAGAATACAACGCAGATGAGGAAGGAGCTAGGATAAGCAAAAATCCGAATGCCTTGGCGGATGCACTTGAAAAATTAGAACAGGCTAATAAAAAAAATCCCTTGAAGAAACAAAATCCAACAACTGCTTCACTTTTTATCGTTAACCCTTTCACCATAAGTACCTTTGTTAAACTATTTTCTACACATCCACCTATGAAGGAAAGAGTCAAAAATCTAAGAGAGATGGCCGCTGATTTCAGTTACCTATGACCGTGAGAATATATAAGTACCTTTTTTTTGTTAGGGATAATGATGGTAAAGTGTTCAGCACCTGGTAAAGTCATTTTGTTCGGAGAGCATGCAGTAGTCTATGGAGAGCCAGCGATCTCCTTAGCCATAGATAAACGGATCACATGCGAAGTTAAGAAAAACGGAGAGGAAACAACTGTAAACGGTTATAAAATCGATGAGATTCACCAAGGATACATTTTAGAATCTATCGAAAGGTCGGGCTATAACAGTTCTTTGAAAATTACGACCACCAGCGAAGTACCAAGCGGTGCAGGATTAGGTTCTTCTGCAGCTGTGACTGTCTCTTCGGTGGGGTGTCTTAGTAAAATTCAGGATGAGATAGACCGAGAAAAGATCGCTAAAAGGTCTTTTGAGATCGAGTATGATATCCAGGGTGGTGCTAGTCCCATAGATACCTCGACTTCAACACACGGTAGTGGCATCATGATTTCGAAAGAAAAGACAAAACAATTTTTATGGGGGATAGAGAAAGGTGATAAAAAATGGTACATACATCACCGGGATATTCCAGATATCCCTATAGTTGTTGGAGACACGAGAGTCCATGCTCCAACAGGACCATTAGTAGATAAAGTCAGACGTTTCTACAATAAAAGCAATTTTGCTAAAGATGTAATACGTGAGATAGGACAATTAGTACGGAAAGGAAGCTCGGCCTTAGAAGAAGGTGACCTTGATGAGGTTGGAAGATTGATGAATGAGAACCATCGGTTGTTGTCTATATTAGGGGTGAGCCACCCCAAATTGGATTCTCTTGTTAAAGCTGCAGAAAGACATAGTTATGGTGCAAAATTGACTGGTGCAGGTGGAGGGGGGTCTATGATCGCGATAACAGAAGAACCGGAATTAGTAGCAGAGGTAATAAGTAGAAGGGGTGGGAAACCCTATATCTTGAAAGCGAGCGATATCGGTCTAGAAGTCGAGGATACCTCTTTCTGAAGATATAATAAAAGAAGATATACTTTAAAAAGGTTTTATTTTATTCCTATCTATCCCGATTCCAGCAGGAGTCACTGCTACGAAGTTGTTTCCTAACCCCGCGATATCTCCATTTATATCACTAGCTGCCGCTTTCAATTCTTCGTGGACTCTTTTGATGGCTTCTTTATTACCCGCGATACTTTCAGTATCCACCAAAAGGATGTTTCCGTCGTATACTTCATCGACCACATCTCTCACATCCTCGAATCTATGGATTTCAGCGATCTTTATGAGTGTATCCGCTTCCATAGCGAAGTCTTTCTTCTCGACCAACTCCCCTAAATCTATGTACTCTTCCGAGCCGAGCTTATCGCTCTTTTTCTTCTTTCTTGAAGTCTTTTTCTTGATGAAATCACTAATCATGTTTTTACACTTCCTAAAAGGAGATTAATAAGTATGCATAAAAATTTATCGGAAGAACTGACGTCTTTCCAACCCTTTTTCAAGTGATTTCTATAAAAAATACATTAAAAACGGTCTGAGTTATTCGTCCAAGGGCCAAAAGGATTAATAATACCCGTATATTTATCCCATCTCACACAAGCAGGCGTGATCTAGTCTGGTTAGGATCTGAGCCTTCCAAGCTCATTGCACGGGTTCGAATCCCGTCGCCTGCAT